>CAMYKF010000251.1 GCA_947258905.1 uncultured Pirellulaceae bacterium
TGGTTGTCAGATCGGTTCCTGCGGCAAACGCGGCAATCAAAGGTGCGGCTCCCGCGACCAGACGACCCGTACAACGCCGGGAAAGTGCATCCTGCACAAGGAGGGTTCCCAGCAGAGTCAACGGCCACCAGTTGGCCAAATGCATGTCCGCAATTGACATGGCATGGACCGGGACCAGGCCGCAAACCAGCAGCGATATCAGAAACCAGGACTTGCCCCGTTCCGCGCCCGAGATCCACGCCAGCAGATAGAACACCGTCAGTCCAAGTACCGACAACCATAACGGACTGCCGATCGTGTCGGTCAACTCATAGACAAAAGCGAAGGACGACTGGCTGGTGTTCAATGGCAGTGTCAACAGCACGACCATCGGCGCGATCCAGAATTGCACCAGCCATTGACCGTCCCGGTCGCGGGCCACCAGTGCCGACTGCAACAACAGCGCAAAGAACGCGACGACTGGCGGCACAAGAAAGAAGGTGCTGAAGCTGGTTTCCAGTGCCGTGGCCGGAACGAACGACAACGCCAGCGTGTAACTCCGCAGACCGACCGCTACAAACAACACAACCAGGATCGACCATGGGTACCACGGCCAGCCCCACGGCGTGCCATTGGGCTCGGCATAGGCTTTGCCCCGGCTGACGGCCGGCATCAGTGTCAACATGGCCAAGGCGGCCAAAAACGAGAATCCATAGACCAGCCAGGAACTGGATTCGCCATGGATTCCCGCCAGCGCCGGCGAAAACACCAGCGGATAAAAAAACAACAATGCAAGCAACAGGTAATAGGGGATTCGCCAGGCCGCCGGAAAACGGATCTTGAGCACGGCCAGCAATGTCTCGGTAATCAGAGCGACCAGTCCGAAAGCCAGTGAGATGCCTGCCAGCGCCAGTTGCGAATTAACCAGGCACTGGTGGTCGAGACTGACCGAGACAGCAAAGGCGATTAGCAGGATCGACAGAAAAATGGAACGCGCATCTTCCCACACTCCGCCAAAACGAACGATGAGCAGTCCAATGAATGTCAGCAGCAAGATGAATCCGGCCAATGCCCCGGCCAGCACCAGTGGCTCGCTGGCCAGCGACGAACCCTCGGACTGCTGCAACAGCCGCAAACCGTACAGCACGGCCAGCGAACTGAGGAGATAAAATGGATTGTGATTGTAAAGAAACGAGAACGGGCCTCCGGACCTGGAACTCATCGTTGCCCCCTTTCATGCAGACAAAGCGATTAGAATTCAGATTATGTTGGAAGCAGCGGTTTCTGGTTGTGAGTAGCTGTCGCCATAAGAAAGGAATCGCGACAGTCGCCTGGCGGGATCATGCGTTCCGTGAAAGGCATGGGAATGCTTGGCCGATCTGCTTGCCTCGTCAATCGCGTTGCCGGAATTTCGGGGCCAACTTGACGCGAGTAAGGGCGCAGTGCCGGGCAAAACTTCCATCGTCAATACGACACTTGGCGGCGCCTTGCCGGCTGGGGGCAGCCGGGCAACAGTATCCGCAGCCGGCGGGCAGTCTGGTTTCGTTAAATCACCCCGCTTCGCTATACTGTCAGTCTACCCTGCGATAACCCACAGCCAGACATGGACGGTCCTCATCCGTGAAAGCTCTTGTCACCGGTGCCAATGGATTCCTTGGCTCATACATCGTCAAACAACTGCTCGACGAAAAGCATGAAGTTCGGATGCTGACCCGCATGCGTTCGGAAGGGTCGCAAGCCATGAATCTGGAAAGATTTCATGGCGATATTCGCGACCTCGACATGATTGAAAGAGCTTTTGACGGCGTTGACGTTGTCTTTCACGCGGCCGCCATCTCGGGGATCTGGGGCTCGTGGAAGATGTTCCATTCGGTCAACACAGTGGGGACGCGCAACGTAGTGGAGTGTTGTTTGCGTCACGGCGTCAGAAAGCTGGTCTACACCAGCAGTCCCAGCGTTACCTTTACCGGCGAACACCAGATCAACGAGAACGAAAACGCGCCGTATGCCAAAAACTGGTTGTGTAACTATCCGCGGTCCAAGGCCATGGCCGAGCAACATGTGCTGGATTCCAACGACCCCGCCGAATTGATGACGTGTGCCTTGCGGCCTCATCTCATTTGGGGACCGGGCGACCGTCATCTGATTCCACGGCTGATTAAACGTGCCCGACTGCGGCAATTACGGCGCGTGGGTGACGGCACGAATCTGGTCGATACCACCTATGTGGAAAACGCAGCCCACGCCCACCTGCTGGCCGCCAAAGCCATGACGGCCGACTCGCCCGTGTGCGGCAGCGCCTACTTCATCAGTCAGGGCGACGCCGTCAATTGTTGGGGCTTCATCAATGAGATTCTGGCGCTGGCGGGATTGCCCAAGATCAAACGCAAGATTTCCTTTTACTGGGCCTGGCGACTGGGGGCTGCGCTGGAGGCTTATCACGAAATGATGAACAAGGACGAAGAGCCGCGGATGACCCGCTTCCTCGCCGCGCAGCTGGCCAAGAGTCACTACTTTGATATTTCAAGGGCCCGCAACGACTTCGGCTACCGGCCCATTGTCTCCCACGAGGAGGGAATGCGACGCCTGCAGGCTTCGCTGACCGCCGAGGCTGCATGACCGGTTTCGCAGCATTCGGCCAGGGCCGTTTCAAAGCCGCTGCCGGTTGCGGAAAAACGGTAAAAGCAGTAGTTTTTAGTGACTTCGAACCCTGTTCAAAACGACCCATATGATCTCCGCCGTCAAGCCACAACCGTTGCCGCCCGAACAGCGAATTGTCATTACCGGAATCGGATTAACGGCTCCCAACGGCAATTGCCTGACTGATTTCCGCGAAGCTTTGCTGGCCGGTGTCAGTGGCGTCAGCGAATACGAAATTCGTTACTTTGGCAAAACCCTTGCCGGGATATGTGAATTCGACGGTCGTCGCCATCAAACTCGCAAGGACGCCCGTCGCGGCACCCGCGCGGGCAGCATTGGCGCCTACTGTGCCAACGAATCGGTCGTTGATTCGGGCGTCGATTGGGAGAATGTCGACAAGGATCGAGTTGGCATCTATATCGGCGTGACCGAACACGGCAATGTCGAAACCGAAAACGAAATCTACGAAATCAGCAATTTCGACTACGACACCAAGTTTTGGTCACACCATCACAATCCGCGTACCGTGGCCAACAATCCGGCTGGCGAGATTGCCATCAACATGGGCATCACGGGTCCGCACTACACGATCGGCGCGGCATGTGCCGCCGGAAACGCCGGCCTGATCCAGGGCGCACAGCAATTGCGGTTGGGAGAGTGCGACCTGGCGATCGCTGGCGGCGTTTCCGAAAGTATTCACACGTTTGGCATCTTTGCCGGCTTTGCCAGTCAGGGAGCCCTCGCTTCGCACGACGATCCGCAACGGGCGTCGCGTCCGTTTGATGTGAATCGAAACGGGATCGTGGTGGCTGAAGGCGGATGTCTGTATTTGCTGGAACGCCTGTCGGATGCGCAGGCTCGCCAGGCCAAAATCTATGGCGAACTGGTCGGCTATGCCATGAACACGGACGCCACAGATTTTGTGTTGCCCAATCCCGAACGCCAATCACAATGCATTCGAATCGCGCTGGAACGAGCCGGCCTCGTTGCCGACCAGATCGACATCGTCAGCACGCACGCTACTGGAACCGCCAGTGGCGACACTCTGGAATGTGCGGCGATCCGCGATGTGTTTGGTGAAAGTGAAAACACCTTGATCAACAACGCCAAGAGTTTCATCGGCCATTCCATGGGCGCGGCCGGTTCGCTGGAACTGGCCGGCAACCTCCCGGCGTTCGAGGATGGCGTATGCCACGCCACGATCAACATCGATGAACTCGATCCGGAATGTGCGCTGGACGGACTGGTGCAAAATCAGCCCCGTGAAATCGGCAGACCCGCCGATTACATTTTGAATAACTCGTTTGGGATGCTTGGCATCAATTCAGTCTGCATCATCAAACGCTTTACCGGTTAAACAGAATCAAATGGATGCCATGCCCGGCGACGGCCGGCATCTCTCGTTGAACCACACAACAAGTTAAATGGAGTGCACTACATGGCACCTGAAGAAATAAGATCGGCCGTCATTGAGATCCTTGAAGACATTGCTCCGGACGAAGACCTGTCCAATCTGGATGATGCGCAGGCGTTTCGCGATCAACTGGAACTCGATAGCATGGACTTTCTGGATATCGTCATGGAGTTGCGCAAGCGATATCGCGTGCAGGTCCCCGAAGAGGACTATAACCACCTGAACTCCATGGGCTCGACGGTCGAGTATCTGACGCCCAAGATGGTCGATGTCGCCGTGTAGACCGGAACGCGCTGGTCGCTGAACTGGCCGTTCCATAATCCCGTTGCCACGACTCAATGTACGACACGATCATCATTGGCGCCGGGATGTCAGGGCTGGCGGCGGGAATTCGCCTCGCCCATTTCGATCAGAAGGTCTGCATTCTCGAG
>CAMYKF010000252.1 GCA_947258905.1 uncultured Pirellulaceae bacterium
AGGCTGGCCCTGCAAGAGACTGACGAGTTTATTTCCACGGCCGACCACGAATTTTTTGGAATTGCCGCCCCCGAACCTATCGACAGTGGACTGTACCCCTTGCTCCCCGATCGACTGGCCTATCCGGAACTGATTCCGGCTGAGAAGGATTCCCGGCGGGCCAGCCTGTTTCTGTATGACCGGACCCCTCACGGGCTGGCCCAAAAACTTGAGTACTTTGTGCATCACGGACGGACTGAGGAAGTGCAGAAATACAGCTCGGACCTTCAGTCAGACTTGATTGGCAAACTCGCATGGTCGACGCGAGCACCCAAAATGGACGCACAAATCGAAGGAATTTGCGTCTCGTCCTGTCCGATTGGTTGATCAATATTGCCGGGTTCCTGTTTCGCGACGATAATAAGCGTATGAACTCTCCGGAAAACGCAACACGCCGCTTGACGTGGATTCACGTGCATGTCCCCAAGGCCGGCGGCAGCACGCTGCGTCAATTGTTCAATCGCAACTTTGGCGAAGGCTTCTATAACTCCAGCTCACTGTTGGAGACCAAACAATACACTCGCGACGATGTCAGCGAGATTGTACGCTGCCATCCGTGGCTGCGTTGCTTTTCCGATCACAAGCTGTCGCTCGATCTGCCCTACGATGACGAGGACGCCCGGGTCATGGCGATCTGTTTTGTACGGGATCCTGTGGAGAGGTTTATTTCGCGGTATTTCTTTCACCGCAATTTCGAGGAAGTCGCCTGCATTGCCCAGCGCATGTCCTTTCGTGACTTTGCCGAAGAAGAACTGATCAACGGTTACGCCCACCCCCAAACCAACAGCCAGATTTATTTTCTCAATGGCGGACGATCTTTTGACGATATGACATTGATTCAGGACGCGCTGGCGACCGGTCAGGCCTACCTGTTTCCCATCGAGCGGTTTGACGAAGCCTGTATCTGTCTGGAACGGCTGTTTCCCGATTCGTTTACGGACCTGTCCTACGTTCGCACCAACGTGTCCAGAAAAGACACCGTGATTGATCCGGACGATCAACGATTTGTGGAGAAGTACCTGGAAAAGGACCAGCCGGTGTGGGATCTGGCCAACCGCTTTCTCAACGAAACCCTCAAGCGGGCGTTTGACTCCGTCAACGAACGTGACAAACGGCTGGAGGCCTTCCGCGAACTGTGCGGTCGCCGCTATCACAACTTCCAGCCACCGCGTCCGGTGGGCAGCGAGACGCCACCGGTGCCACAACAAGCCGTTGAATCTCCCGGCGCGACGGATAGCGCATCCATTCGGCATCGCTCATCCAATCGAATTCACAACGAACCGACCGCGCAAACCAACGGCGACTCACCACGCAATACGACGGCTCCGGCTGCCGACGTCAACCAAAGCGACGCGGTCGAACCAGCCACAGGATCATCGCCAGCCACGCCAGGCAACTGATCCAGGCCCCGCGATAGAAACTGCGCGGCCGATAAGTCATCGTGATCTGGCTGTCGCCCGCTGGCACCACGACGCCACGCATGATCCGGTTGACACGCAAGATGGCTGTATCGATCACGTTTCCATCGCCGGTTTCAATGGTCGCGTGCCAGTCCTCATCGAAGTAATCGGCCACGACTACCAATCGTTTGTTTCGAGTGGAGACGTGTAAGTCCAGACGAGTCAAAGATTCGGCCATCCCGATTACCGCTTCACCGTCCTGTAATGGCGTGGTGACAACTCCGTCCGGCACATCTTCATCGCAGTCGACATGCGTCCAGTGACGAGACTCTTCGCCGGGCATTTGCAGGACATGATGCGTCGCGTCAACCGCATCGCGATAGTCGGTTTCGTCAAAACACGACATCGTCAGCTCTCCCGTTGCCAGATACCATCGGTCCAGATTTTGAATCCAGCGATCAACCAGCGCTATTTGCTGTTGCAATCCGTACCGAAACAACAATGCATCCAGCGGTTCAATCGAATGAAACGTATTCAATTGCCGCTCGCCACTCGTCAGATTGAATTTGGGACGCCGGTGGTCAACATCGCGCGCATATTGCATGGCAAGGTCTTGAGCCGGGGGATACTTGTCCTCAGGGTTTTGGCCATAGAACAGCCACATCCGGCCTTGGGAAAGATCTGGTGGACTGGTCGTCTCAATTTCCGCAACCGGAATTAACGCGATGGTCCATGACAGCGCCACAGCGATTTCCACAGCCGTCAGACCAGTGAGCAACCACGCAATCGATGTTTTGGCGACCGCACGCCAAACCAGCAGGACGAGCAGCACCGCGATCAATGTGGCCACCACACAAGTGTGCCACAGCGCGGCACTGATTTCATCAAGGATGATCAGGCTGATAAAGCCCGAACCCGTTTGTGGTTCCCAAATCGCCATGACATGCAGTGAAATCGCCACCGTCCATGTGACCAACACCACCATCAAGCTATCGCGAAAGCAAACTTGGGTGAATCGACCATTCTCCACCGACTGGTGCTGTTCATTCGTGAGACGATCCAGTCCGCGGCCGCCCAGTAGACAAATGGCGAGCGCGGCCACCACGAACAACTTGGCCGGATAGCGAAACGCGGAGTACCAGGGCAGAAGCACTTCCATCAACCAATACAAGCCACCGGTTGGCTCGCCCACGGTATGACCAGTCCCGGCGCCGCCCCGCATTAGCTGCAGCTCGTTAATCAGCCAGCCAGGGCCATACCAGCCAAACGAAGCCAGGGCGAAGAACAAACCGATGGCGATCAGGAACATGTCGACTGGTCGGCGGCCACGACTAATCAACTGGGTGAAGGCCAGCAGAAATACGGTGAGCCCCAAATAGATACTGCCTGTCCAAATGCGATCGGCACCCGGTAACTGGCTGGACCAGCGCGTGCTGGTCACGAAGTCTGTCTTACCCAGCACGTTGGGCCACACCAGTTCCGCCAGGTTCCATGGCGGCATACTGAACTCATACACCGCATCGCGATGCGTGCCGGCTGGCGGACGAGCGATCGTGGCCGTGGCGGCTTCCTGCGTCGCTGTCCAACCGTCGTCTGCTGCCGCCTTGATCACGTCGTAGACCGTGCGCGGCTGGTCGTGAATGGCTCGTTCGCTGCGGCTGGACCAGTCGATCGTGGGAAGGATTTGAATGGCGGCCAGAGCGATTGCCATGCCGGCCGCAAAACCAAACGACAGACCGGCAATGGTCACTCGTTTGCGAATCGACTCGTGACGTCCTGACAGTGCCGACCACAGGAGCGCCGCGCCGAGGATCAACGCCACGTGGTATGCCATTTGCGGATCGCCGCCGAGCACCATCAGCGCCATCACAACGGCCAGCCCCATCAACCATGAGAACTGCTGACTCTCGCGAAACCGCCAGATCATGCCCAGCGCCAGTGGCAACCACGCCGCGCTAACGAGAAAAACAACATTGCAGGACTGGAACAACACGGAGCCACCGAATGCGTAACCGACCGCCGCCAGCAACTGCGCAGGTCGCGAGCACCCCATGACTCGCGCGCACCAAATGGTCGCCGCCAGCGCCAGCAAAACGTGCAGTGCGACGTACCAGCCAAACAGGGCAGGGAAGGGGATAAACTTGAATAGAAAAATCAGTTTGCCGGGATAGAACACACTCGTCGTCGTATCACCGACCACCGGCACTCCCCAGCCATCCAGCGGGCACCACAGCGGAACCTGGCCCGATAACCATTGAGCGGCGGTCCACTCGAACAGCGGCTGATAAAGAAACGCCGAGTCGCGATATCCAAACCGATGCGTCCCCCACATCGCCGGAGCGAACAGCATGCACCAGATGACGACGACGAGTACCAGCCCCGCCCAAAACCACCATCGCTGACTGGAACACGACGAATTCAATGGTTCAACTCCGCGTCGGCTCGCTGGTGAAAAAACATGATTGTCAGGATCAGCAACGCGGCTGCGCTAAACCAGCGTACTGGTCCGCCAACGAAGACAACGGCCGCGTTGACAATGATAAACAGGCAGTAGCCGTAGACCAGAGCAGTCAGTTTGGGCGGACGCCGGGTGATCGATTGCGGAAGCACCCACCACATCATCGTTTCGATGATGCAGATCAGCGTGAACACGTGGTTGAACCAGATTCCTCCGCCCCAGTGAATGCCGGTGACATCAGCCGTGCGCTCGGCCGTGTGCTCAACGGCCTGTTCGTGACTCCAGTCATGGAAGTACGCAAAGGCGAGAATCACATGGGCCAGGTAAAAAATGGTGGCCAGCGTCCACAGCATGCGTTGACGCGGTTGATGGTGATCGTTCGCCCGCTCTCGAATCAGGGAAACGGCAAACAGAAACCAGAACACCAACGACAACCGCACGGCCCAGACAGAAAGTTGTTGACCGAATTCGATGCTCATTGTTTCGGCGTCTTCTCACAAACCTGCGGTAATGGTCTAATTCCCGCAATCAGATCGTACAAACAGGAGGTTAGCGTTGGCCTGGATT
>CAMYKF010000253.1 GCA_947258905.1 uncultured Pirellulaceae bacterium
TCAACCATCACATCACCGACTCGACCGTAGGCTGGTCCGTCTGTTCGCGAAGCCGGCGCCGTCCCCCGGGCCTCGGCCACTTCATCGGGGTGGCTGCCGAATTGCACCACCATCTTTTCCTTTTTCCCGCGACGCATCACTTCAAATTCTATTTGGTCCCCGGCTTTCAAAACCTGCGTGATGCTTTGCAAGTCTTCCTTGTTCGTGGTTTCGATGCCGCCCACGGAAACAATGATGTCTCCCCGCCGAATTCCTGCGGCCCACGCTGCGCCATGATTGCTGATTTGGTCCACTTGCAAACCAGGCGGTGTGTTCGATTGTTTAACGGCGATTTCCAGACGCGTCGGATGACTGGCGGGAGCAGCGGACCGGTTCTGGTTGCGCGCCGGTGACTGGGGTTGCAGGGCCGAGCCCAGGCGACCTGGTTGCTGAGGCGTTGTTCCACGACGGTACTGGGTTTGGCGTTGTTGTGTCTGGCGTTGTTGTGTCTGGCGTTGTTGTGTCTGGCGTTGTTGTGTCTGGCGTTGTTGTGTCTGGCGTTGTTGTGTCTGGCGTTGTTGAGCGGCGCGGCGTTGCTGCTCTGCAGCGGCTTGCTGCCGAGCACGATCTTCATCGGTGCCAAAGATTTCGCGCAGCAATTGACCGCGCGGGCGAATATCATCCCAGCCGCGTTGCAGTCTTTCAAAAGGACGCTGGGCGGACACGTGACTTGTCATCAGGCATGCCATTAACACAGCAAATACAGAGATTGCGAGAGGACTTTTCATGTTCGTATTCCCTTACGAATATTGGCGGGCGCGGATCAGATTCGCGCTTGTCCGGCCGTCTCCGCAGTTCCGCATTCATGCGTCGCAGACCAACAGACTCCGGCAAGGTTGACTTCGGAACGGTTGCCGCCGCCGTTACACAGAAATGGTAACTTTCGGCACCAGTGGTTTGACTGCAATGAATTGCCAGACCATGACAAATTGCCGGTTCGGAACAGATTTCGGTGCCACGGGTCCAGGGGGCTAGAACAGGCCGGTAATCTTTCCCTCATCGTCAATGTCGATGAGCTCGGCAGCAGGAGTTGCTGGCAAACCGGGCATCCGCATCATGTCTCCGGTGATCGGGACGAGGAATCCGGCACCGGCCGCGATTTCGATTTCACGGACGGTTAAGTCAAATCCGCTGGGACGCCCCAGCAAATCCGGGTTGTCAGACAGGGACTTTTGCGTCTTGGCAATACACACCGGCAGGCCTTCGAGGTCGAGTTTTTTGATCCGACGCAACGCCGACCTGGCCGCTGAGGTGTAATCGACGCCATCGGCACCGTAAATTTCCGTGGCAATGGTTTCGATTTTCTTTTTCACCGGCCACGACCAGTCATACAGCGGTTTGAAATCACTAGCGCCCTCATCCACAAGCCGCACGACTTCGTGAGCCAGATCTTCCGCACCGGTACCGCCCTGCCCCCACACGTCCGCCACGACGGCCGACTGGCCCAGCGACTCGCAACGTTCCTTGATGAGAGCGATTTCTTCGTCGGTGTCGGTCGTGAACTTGTTAATGGCCACGACACATTTCAATCCGAATTTGGCCACGTTCTCCACATGCTTTTCCATATTCTCGAGGCCTTTGGCCACCGCCGCCGCATTGGGCTCATTGACTTGTTTCAAATCGGCGCCGCCATGATAGCGCAGCGCTCGCACAGTAGCGACCAGCACGACCGCACGCGGTTTCAGGCCGGCGCTCATGCATTTGATATCCAGAAACTTCTCGGCACCAAGATCACATCCAAATCCTGCTTCGGTCACCACGTAATCCGACAGGCTCATTCCCATGCGAGTCGCAATGACCGTGTTGGTGCCTTGCGCAATATTGGCGAACGGACCGCCATGAATGATCGCCGGATTGCCTTCGATGGTTTGTACCAGATTCGGTTTGATGGCGTCTTTCAGCAAGGCTGCCATCGCACCTTGCGCGTTCAGGTCGCTGGCAAAAACCGGTTTGCGATCGCGAAACGTAAAACCGATGAAGATCCGTGACAATCGCTGCTTGAGATCGGCCAGGTTGTTGGACAAGCAGAGGATGGCCATGATCTCCGACGCCGCCGTAATGTCAAAACCGGTTTCCCGCGGTACGCCTCCGGCGGTGCCGCCCAGTCCCACCGTTACGTGCCGCAGCGCGCGATCGTTCATATCAAACACACGTTTCCATTCAATGGTGCGCGGATCGAGATCCAGGGACTTCTTGCGGCTTTGCAAGTTGTTGTCGACCAGCGCCGCAAGCAGGTTGTGTGCCTTTTCGATGGCGGCAAAGTCGCCCGTGAAGTGCAGGTTGATGTCTTCCATCGGCAAGACCTGCGAGTGCCCGCCGCCGGTGGCTCCGCCCTTGATGCCAAATACCGGACCCAGCGATGGCTCCCGCAATACAACCGTCGTCTGTTTGCCAATGCGATTGAGACCCTCGCTCAGTCCGATTGAGGTCGTCGTTTTGCCTTCACCGGCCGGTGTCGGCGAAATGGCGGTGACCAGCACCAGGTTGCACTGGTCAATTTTTACCGGGTCGATCAACGACAATGGCAGCTTGGCCTTGTAGCGGCCGTACAAATGCAAGTCCTCTTCAGGAATGCCCAGTTGCCCGGCAATTTTCGTAATGGGTTGCAGCGTCGCCTGGGAGGCAATCTCAAGGTCGGTCGGCATGTTTTTTCGGGCCTGCGTTCGCGAAGGGTAATTGGGGAAGTCTGAGCCCAGGCACCGACGCTGCCGGTTTGGCTCAACAATCTGGCGGACAGTATCGACATCTGCCCGCTCGCCGACAACCCGCATTCGGGCTGTTTTTCCGCGTCGCGACACGATCAGGGACGATTGCTACAATGACTAACACCCATCGGGAACACGGATACAAACACCAACCATCAGGAATCAAAACATGAGACTTGGCAAAGGCACGTGCGGCATGCGGGGGCTGCAGGGACTGGCAATGATCGGCGTGATGTTCAGTTCCATCTCACTGGCCATGGCGGCAACGATGGACGACTGGCCCCAGTGGCGAGGAGCCAATCGCGACGACGTCTCTACCGAATCGGGGTTGCTTCAGGAATGGCCCAGCGAAGGACCCGCCACCGTCTGGACTTCCTTCGTGGCGGGCGACGGATACTCGGGCTTTGCCATCGTCGGCGACCGCATGTTCACGGTGGGAGCCGACGAGGCTAACGAATACGCCATTTGCCTGAATGCCGATGATGGATCGGTTATCTGGCGGCAAAATATCGATGAACGATTTACGAATAAATGGGGCGACGGCCCGAGGTGCACGCCCACGATCAGCGGCGACAAGGTGTTTGTGCTCTCCGCCAGGGGCACAGTGGCCTGCCTGAACGGATCCGATGGCAGTGTGGTATGGACGCAAAAACTGACCGACCTGGGTGGCGAAGCACCGTATTGGGGCTACAGCGAATCGGTGCTGATCGATAACGGCAAAGTGCTATGCACTCCGGGCGGTGACCAGGGAGCCATCGCAGCGCTCGATGAAAAGACGGGCGATTTGATCTGGCAGTCCAGTGAGTTCACCGACCCGGCACAGTACTCGTCAATCATTGTCGCCAACCATTCGCAAAAACCGCACTACGTTCAACTCACCATGACTTCGCTGGCCGGTATCGACCCCGCAGACGGATCGCTGCTGTGGCGGCACGATTTTCCCGGCAAGATTGCTGTCATTCCCACACCCATCTTTTTCGACGACAAGGTGTATGTAACGGCAGGCTACGGTGCCGGTTCCAAACTGATTGACATCAGCAACCTGGAGGAACCGCGTGAAGTCTGGTCCAACAAGACGATGAAGAACCATCATGGTGGCGTCATTCTGATCGGCGAGCATCTGTACGGCTATTCCGATGGTGTCGGCTGGGTTTGCCAGGACAAGACGACCGGCGAGCGCGTCTGGAATAACAAGGACGACCTGGGCAAGGGCGCGATCGGTTACGCAGACGGCCGTTTTTACCTGTTGGCAGAATCCTCGGGCGAAGTCGTGCTGATTGACGCCACACCCGCTGGCTGGCAGGAGCGGGGCCGGTTTACGCTGCAGCCACAAAGTGAACAACGCAAACCGGACGGAGCGATCTGGGTCCATCCGACGATCGCCAACGGTCGCCTGTATTTGCGGGATCAGGAGATAATTTACTGTTTCGACGTTTCCGGGCCCTGATTGGGCCCCAATCGACTGAGCAATCCGGGTTGCCAGTTTATCGTCAAGCGAATTCAATATTGAAACTGCCCGGCCATTGATGACCGTGCCGTAAATGTAACCCCCAAAGGAGCAACTGATGAAACATTGTTTAACCACGACGGTAGCGCTGTTCGCAATCATAGCGATCATGGGCTGCTCGTCGGAAGTCAAGGAGGCGAAGACGCCGTCCAAGATCAAACCGGTCCCGATCCGGCCGGCCCCCTCGGAGCAACCGGCAGC
>CAMYKF010000254.1:0-820 GCA_947258905.1 uncultured Pirellulaceae bacterium
CGATGGATTTGATGAGGTCGCGCCCGTAGTAATCGATAAATTTTATTGTCCCGAAGATGATTTGCGCGAGGAGGAAATCCTGCGTGCGATTATTGCAACGCAGCCTTGTCACCCGATGGAACAAACCGCTATGGATGCCATCGATGCCTGTAATGATATTGCCGTGCAGTACTGGCCTGCCGACATGTGGGATAACGAGCGACTGGGAATGACCAACTATGTGGCGTGCATGGGTGCCATGGGCGGTATTGCCTGGAAGGAAGGCGACGAGGAAAACAATCGCTGGCGCGGTGCCATGTCACCACGCGACAAGCTGACCCTGATGGATATCACCGACGGAACTTCAAGGACATTTATGTACGGCGAGTCGCTGGGCGAGATCAATGAGGGAGAACGACAGGCGGCGATGAGCTGGACGTGGGGTGGCGGTGCGCGAATTAGCGGCTTGTGGCCGCCTCACGCCACAGAACATCCCAATTCCGACCTGATACCGATGCTGGGGAATGAGGACTACGCCAGCGGCGTTGGATTCGGTTCCAAACACGACGACGTCATTGTGTTTGCCTTGTGTGATGGATCCTGCCGCGAGATTTCCGTCGATTGCGACCGCGAAGTTCTTTATCAGCTCGCCGGCGCTTTCGATGGCGGCGATCCCGGCGGAGATTTTTAGTTCCTGCACCCAGGCTGCTGGCGAACGAAGGGCCTCGTTCGCCTACATTGCTTTCGCGAGGGCACTCCTCTCAATACGTAGCTGAGCGAGGCCTTTCGCTCAGCTGATGCGGTCTGCATTCCTGGCGATTCAGAAAATTTTCTGCGAACC
>CAMYKF010000254.1:829-5251 GCA_947258905.1 uncultured Pirellulaceae bacterium
CGAATTTTCTGCGAACCACGATTTGCCGGCATGCGTAAAGAGTGACGGGCCACCAGGCCCGTATGGCAAATAGCACTGATTGCAATACGCAAGCAACGGGGGGCACGTCGTGAGTTCTGCCGCGCGAAGCTATACCGGTACAGCGCGATTGGGGCCGCTGGTTGCCGGCCTGTGTGCCATCCTGTTGTGTGGCCTGACCATCTGGTTCGTCGCCTGGTACAGCCAGCGCAGCAAAATGGTGACTTGCTGCAACCAGATCAAAGACCTGGTACATCCTTCGCCTTGTGCCGAATCGATCGGAGAAATTCGCCACGGTCAGCGCAGTGCCGCCCCCAGCTGGATTTGGGGCGGGGGTGCTCGTGCCTGTGGATTTTTTGACTACGATAAGCCGACTCATGACACTCACCCGGAGATCCAGATGCTGGGTGACAGTCAATTCTCGAGTGGCGTGGGGTTTGGCTCCCGGCACAAGGACTTGGTGATGGCAACTTGCGACGGAGCCACCCACGCCGTTCATGGAGATATCGACTGGACCACACTGTACGAAATTGCCGGGATGCAGGACGGCGCAAGCCCGTTGTGATATTAGTCGTTTGCTGCCCGTGAGGCAGCCAGCGCCTTTAACGCAGTTCGCGGCTCGCTTACAAAGGAGGCGTGAGTACCGTCCAATCACCCGATCGAACTGCCTTTATCGACGTCCGTGGCGCGAGGCAGCACAACCTGAAAAACATTGATGTTCAGGTTCCTCATGGCCAGCTGGTCGTGGTCACCGGACCCAGTGGATCGGGCAAAAGCAGTCTGGCCGTCAGCACCATCTTTGCCGAAGGCCAGCGTCAATATGTGGAAACTCTCTCCACCTATGCGCGACAGTTTGTGGCCGAACTGCCACGTCCCGATATGGACTCGATCGCAGGCCTGCAGCCCACATTGTGCATCGACCAGCACCCGTCGACCAATAGCCCGCGTAGTACAGTCGGCACCGTCACCGAAATTCATGACTATCTGCGCGTGCTGATGGCGCGGGCCGCCGACATCCGTTGTCACCAGTGCGGCAACCCCATCCGACAAATGTCGGGCGAGCGGATTGTCGAATGGGTCTCGGCGTTGCCGGAAGGCACCAAAGCGATCATTCTTGCGCCGCTGGTCCGCGGCCGCCGCGGCAAACAGGTCGAGATCCTGGAACAGATTCGCAAGGCGGGTTTGTTACGCGCCCGTATCGACGGCCAGTTGATGGAAGTCGACACGGTCACCGAACTGGATGCCAGGAAAAACCATACCGTCGAAGCGGTCACGGATCGCATCGTTGTTCGCGCGGGTAACACACAACGCATTAGCGAGTCCATCGATCTGGCTTTGAGAATGTCCGAGGGTACCTGCGTCGTGCGGCATCAGGCACCCGAGGACGAGCGGGCGGACGACGAGGGTTGGGTCGAGACCGTATTCAGCACGCGTTATGCGTGTCCGCAATGCGACGTTGCCTACTCGGAGCTGGAACCGCGGAATTTCAGTTTCAACAGCCCGTATGGCGCTTGCCCGACCTGTGAGGGGCTCGGCTGGTCGGAGCAGTTTGATCCGGATCTGATCCTGGACTCCTCCCGCTCGATTGCTGATGGTGGCATCGTGGCGTGGCAGGGCCTGGGCGCGGCCACGCGAAAAAAACGGCTGGCCAACCTGTCCAACTTCGATACACAAAAACGACTGACCAGTTTCCGGCCAGCGGCGATGCAGAAACTGCTGCACGGTGACAATGGCGACTGGGCCGGTCTGCTGAACGAACTGGAAAAGGAGTTCGCAACGAGCACCAGTGATCATCGTCTTGATGAACTGGATTCCATGCGCGGTTTGGTGGCGTGTCGCGATTGCGATGCCAGCCGATTAGGCCCTCAGGCGCGCTCGGCGTTGCTGGATGGTCAGACGATTATCGATATCAACCGCGCTCCGTTGAGTGACGTTCGTGATTTTTTTGAGCGACTGGAATTTGACGCCGATCGGCAGGACATTGGGGGTCCCCTGGCCAGCGAGATTGCGGCGCGTCTGGGGTTCCTTTGCCAGACAGGGCTGGGCTACCTGACACTGGATCGGCCCGCCGATTCGCTCAGCGGCGGCGAGTACCAGCGTGTGCGGCTGGCGGCTTCGATCGGCAGCGGTTTGGCTAACGTTTGTTATGTGCTGGACGAGCCAACCATCGGCCTGCATCCGGCCGATAACGATCGGCTGATCCAGTCCATCATCCGGCTCAGACAAACGGGCAATTCGGTGATCGTGGTCGAGCATGATGCGGACATGATGCAACATGCCGACTGGATTATCGACATTGGTCCGGGGGCCGGGCAGGATGGCGGCCAGCTGGTGTTTGCGGGAACCTACGAGAATCTTTTGCAGGCCGAGGGCAGCCTGACTGGCAACTACCTGGCACAGCAGCAGCACACCCGTGGTCACCGTACGGCACGTGCGTTGAATCCGGATCATGTGATTCGAATCAGAGGAGCCGCCGCCAACAATTTGCAAAACGTTGACGTGGAGATTCCGCTCGGTCTGCTCGTAGGTGTGACCGGCGTGTCCGGCAGCGGTAAGAGCACCTTGATTGATGACACCCTGGCCCCGGCGGTATTGCGACACCTTGGGCGTGTGGCCCCGCGACCGGGCCTGCATCGTGGATTCGAAGTCTGCGGGCCGCTGGAAAATGTCGTGCGTGTTGATCAGCGACCAATTGGCCGCTCGGCCCGCAGCAACGCAGCCACGTACACCGGCGTGATGGATCATCTGCGCAAGCTGTTCGCCAGTACCAAACTGGCCAAGGCCCGCGGCTATACCGCTTCACGTTTCAGTTTTAATTCCAGTGCCGGCTGGTGCCCGGATTGTCAGGGGTATGGCGAACGACGCATCGAGATGAATTTTCTGCCCGACATGCACGCGCCTTGTGAGGCCTGCCGGGGCCGCCGCTTCAACCATCAGACTCTGGAGGTGCGATACCGCGATCACTCGATTGCCGACGTGTTGGAAATGTCGATCGCGGACGGCTGCGAGTTCTTTCAAAATGTGGATGTGATTTACGGGACGATGCAGGCGCTGTGCGACGTGGGGTTGGGATACCTGTCACTGGGCCAGGCATCAACGACGCTCTCGGGGGGCGAAGCTCAACGTGTCAAACTGGCCACCGAACTGAGTCGCAGCCGCCAGGGCAACACGTTGTACCTGCTGGACGAACCGACCACTGGATTGCACTTTGCCGATGTCCAGCGGTTACTGGATGTCCTGCATCAACTGGTGGACAAGGGCAACTCGGTGCTGGTGATTGAACACCATATGGATCTGGTGGCTGCTACTGACTGGATCATCGATTTGGGGCCCGGTGGCGGACAGCAGGGCGGGCAGGTGGTGGCCTGTGGCCCGCCTGCGGCGATCGCCGAGAACGCGTCGTCCCAAACGGGGCGATTTCTGCGTCCGGCATTGACGCCCTGAACAGGCATGCCGTGTGGCCTGCGATAAGCCATAGAACAGGCCCAAACCCTTTTTTCGGGAAATGCCTGAGTACTTTTTCAGGCGGCAAAAAGCGGGTGGCTGATTGACTCTCCCCGTATTTCGGCTAGTCTGGGGGCTGCCGTTTCGCGCCCGGCAAAGTCACCCTGAATTGTATCTTGAGTTGTAGTGACGCGACCGAAACACCGCCCCGGTCTCCTCTTGGCGGTGCCGACAAATGAAGGAAACCTGTATGAGCAATCAGACTCGCGGCATCTTCTCTTCAATTGCCGACATTGAGCAATCCATCGAGCGTTACAGCGGCAAGAGCTTTCGTGCAGGTTCCACCCCGGGAAAAGCTGCCCGGTTGCTGGGGTTTAGCGCCGCTGCTGCCGGAGGTTTGGTGGGCGGCAGCCAGGCCGAGGCGGATATTCAATACACCTTCAGCAACACTCCGGTTTCGGTCGGAGGTGCCGGCTTGTTTGTCGACGTAGATGGAGTCGGTGATAATGAACTGGCTTTGAACATTTCAGGCTCCACCAACGCTGCTAGTCGCGGATTTGGCTTGGGCAATTTCACTGCCGGTTTCGATTTCATGGCGACCAACACCACTAATGCGACCGGGGGCATCAATTCGGATGCCGTGTATCGTGGCGCGGTAAGTATGGGCGATGCCAGCGCCGGCAATCCAAAGTTCAACACGAAGAGCCAGGGCTTTTTTGCCTTTGCCAGCGCCAGCGGAACGTTTACCGACGCGTGGGGCGTTTTTGCCAATGAGGACGTGCCGCAAGTCGGAATCTTCGGCTTTCGCTTCAACGGTGTTACGAGCCTCGGTGGCAACGATGAAATGTTCGGCTGGATGCGACTTGAATTGGAGTGGGAAGACACCAACGGTAACAACATACCCGCCCAGGGCGACACGTTGAAAATGACCTTGATTGACTGGGCTTATGAAGATACGGC
>CAMYKF010000255.1 GCA_947258905.1 uncultured Pirellulaceae bacterium
CAGGGCGGCGATGATGTCGTTTTTGACCTTGTCTTTTCCCGCTGCGGTCAAGCCGGCGGCGGCCTTGACGATGCAGCGCGGTTTGAAATAGACGTAGCGGGCAACCAGCGTTGCCAATACCCCGGCAGCACGGGTTTCCTGCACCGCAGACTGCAAACTGGGGAAACGCTCCGGTTCGGCTTCGATCAACAGGGTGACGGTTCCCAGCGGAGCCTGCTTGGCGGGTGGGCCGTTGGGGTCCCAGAATTCGCTCAACAGTCCGTGCCCCTCGCTGATCACCGGCGTGGCCATCATGGCATTCAGTCCCGTGCGATGCCGGGGGTCGCTTTTGTAACTCCGCCACAATTCCTCAACGCCCGGAGGATTGGAGGTGATCTGCAATAGCAATGAACCCTTGTAGTATTCACTGATGAACAACCGGTCACCAACGATCCGCGGCGTGGCAATGGACGTCTGCGACTGGTTTTGTTCTTCCGGGAACTTGACGGTCCAGTACTCCTTGCCCGAATCCGGATCGAGTGACGTGACACCCTCGGCATGCCAGAAAATCAGTTGCCGTTCGCCATCAGCTTCGTAGATCACCAGCGGGGCATAGGCGACGTCCATGGTGGTCACTGCTCGCCACAATTCCTCACCGGTCTTTTTGTTGAATGAGACCACGCCGCTTCCCTCGCCACCGGTTGGCACCAGCAACTGGTCGCCATCGACCAGCGGGTGGGACGAATATCCCCAAAGCGGCGGTTTCGTTTCGTATTCCTCTGTCAGTTTTTTCTGCCACACGATGTCGCCGTTGTCGGCGCGAAAGCAAATCAGGTCGCCCATCGCACCCAGCGTGTAAACCTGATCTCCGTCAACCGCGGGTGTACAGCGAGGCCCGGTCGGGTAGGCCACCGAATAGGGACAATCGTAGGTATGCGACCAGATTGCCTTGCCGCTCGCCGCATCCAGACAAAGCACTCGTTCGCCACCAGCGATTTCGCCGGCGTTGCGAATATCGTTTTCGACTTCGCCGCCACGCTCGTCATCGGTGCGGTCCATGACATACACGCGACCGGCGGCCACAGCGGGACCGGCGTATCCGCCACCCAGTTCCACTCGCCAGTCAATTTTGGCACCCGACTCGGGGAACGCTTCGAGGATTCCCATTTCATCCCACACACCATCCATGCCCGGTCCCATCCAGCGCGGCCAGTCATCGGCGGAAACAACAGCGGGCAAGGCAATCAGGGCGAGTACAGCGATCACACGTTTCATAACAGGTCCCCGGAATTTGAATCGAATCAGGATTGCTGACATGTTTCCATAACCTACCGGCTCTTGCAGGCATGTGGAATGGTTGCAGGGAACGCAACAAGAAAATTTGCACGCATCCAGCAGTTGCGCGCCGATCCGCCCGGCCCGCACAAACGCAGTTGGTCACGCCGTCCGGGCCCGGTGAAGGACGTGTCGGGTCGCTCGGCGTTTTCAACCGGAAAGTCGCGACGAATCGTTTCCTTGACACCCGGAGTGGGCACCCGTAAGTTGACGCCTGACCCCCTTTCTTTTCCAACGAGAGCCAAATGAGCTACGGAGTCCCCAAGGAACCTTCGCCGCGCCGTCGTGCCGCCGGTGGTGGAGGCGCAATGTTACTGATCATTCTGGCGATCGGCGCTTTTCTTTTTTTTGGCAACACCGGAAACCAGCAGCAACAGAATGCCCCCGGTGATGGCGGGATTCGCATCCCGGACACCGATCCGGTCTTTGACAACGGTGCGCGTCGGCCTGGTGGCAATTCCGACTGGGAGATGTCTGACGTGGATGTAAAACAGCCGGCAGCAAATCGCCGCAACGATGGATCAACCACCACCCGGTCGGGCGACTGGACGATGGAAGATGTCAACACGCGTGAAACCGATGACGTCGACTTGAAACTTTCCAATCAGGGCGACAAGCAAGTCGATCCCGATCGGTCCGACAGCGATTGGGAAATGCAGGACGTGGACAAGTCCAAACAACCGCCGGACGACGACGGCTGGAAAATGGAAGACGTTCCGGGCAAGAAAAAGGGAGGCTGATCCGGCCATCCCCAAACCCGAACAACCAAGCCCGGTCATGCCAACCGGGCTGTTTTTTTCTGTCAGACCCGGCCCCATCAGACCTCACGTAATTCGATGGCGCCGATGTCAGCGTGTTCGGGAGCTCCCGGGCCGATTCGCAAGGCGTGCTCCACGGTCAACGGTTCATATCCCCGGGCCGCGGCAACCAGCGAATACGACTGACCCTTGGGCAACTGGTTGGGCAACGTAAAGGTTCCGTCCCGGTTGGTTTCGACCGATGTCTCGACGTCTTCATTGGATCGGTGTTGCAGAAAACGCCGCATCGAAGCACGGGGTTTCAGCACAATGATGATTCCGTCGGAGATTCCGCGACCCGTCCGTTCATCCACCAGAACACCGGATACTTCGCTGTCGGATTCGTCCGATCCACGACCCACCATCATCTTGCCCTCCAAAGCGACTTCGCCGCCGATGCCGAGTACCAGGTGATACTCGCCGTCGGGCACGCCCTTGCGGTTGCTTATCTTGACGGCCTTGCGGCCTTCTTCCGGATCGTCCCATTCGTTTCGCTGCTCAATGATGACATTGCCCTCGTTCATCCACACCGCACTCCAGGGTGTCCCGCGACGCATGTTGTCGTACTCGAACGTTGCGTAGACTTCATCAACTCCCCGGGGCACATGGTTCGTTGGATTGACGGGTCGACCGTCGTCGGTGATGGCGGTGGAAAACAGCAGTTCAGAGAATTCCGGTTTCTCGCGGATGCGATCAAAGTCGAAATTGGGAATCGGCCTGGGCTCGTGTCTCGGCAATTCGGTACGACTGCTCGATCTGCCACGACGGGCCTCAAGTTTCATTCCGGCTTTTTGCAGCAAAGGAACGGCGAGGTTGACCGGTCGCAAACCGTTGATAAAGCCGCCAATGGCCATGGGAGTGTCGCGTTGATCTACGCGCCCGTCGCGGTTGGTATCCAGCACGGGACGCGCGTCGACCGGGGTAATGCCCGAGCCGGCTGCCGCTTGCGTGGGAATACCGACCAGGAACCCTTCGTCATCCACGCCCGTCCCGCCGCTGTTGCCGCCGGCGATCGTCGCGTCGGTTTTTATCCAGGCCCGCGCCGATCGAACATTTTCTTCGCTGGAGAACCCCGAGACGTTGCCCGAAGTAAAGGTAACGGTGTCACCGCCGATGCCTGGAAAACCGAAAATCGACAACTGGTGTCCGAGGTCCAGGCGGTCTGAGTCCCCGATGGGCACAAATGGCAAATCAAGATTGCGTTTGCGGCGACCCTTGACATCGCAGACAACTCGCAGAACGGCCAGATCAAGATCCGGATCGCAAGTTACGACTTCGGCAAACCAGGAAAGTGCCGGTGGACGATCGGATCGTTCGTTGATGGCGATGCCCAAACGATCGGCTGGTGGCGACGACATCCCCATCGCTCTGGGATTCGCCACATGACAATTGGTGAGAATGATTCCCTGGGGATGCACGATTGTGCCGGAGCCGGTCCAGGCGGACGTCATGCCGCCCAAAAACCCCTCGCGCAAGGCCACGATCTGTACGACTGCCGGCATGACGTCGCCCACACCACCGTGACCGGTCGGCTGCGGGACCGGTTCCAGTGCCGGGATGGTCGCGGTACCGCCGCCCCGGCTGCTCCCCGAACTGCGACGCTTTTTTGATTGCTGCTCGATCGCACCGCCAAGAATTGCTTCAAAAAGTTCTTCGAGTCCCATGATTGTCTCACTTGCTGAAAAAGTTGGATGAGTTGACGAGAGGCAGGCCTATGGCAGGTGATGCCAGGGGTGGCGTTCTGGCTGTTTGTGAAATCCAGCTGGCAAAGGCACGATTCCGTGACGTAAACACGAGTCCGTCAGTGGACACGGTCTGTGACGAGACACAGTACCGTGTGGCTGGATGCCATGAAAATAACCTTTTCGGTAGCCGTTTACAAACGACGCACCGGCTCAGACAACTCGTCGCGGTGACGCGGGCGCGGCCATTAAACCAAACGCCATTCGGCCTGATAGTTCAGCCCCAGCGAAATGATTTTTTGCAGCAGTTCGTCATAGCTGATACCGGATTTTTCGGCGGACTCGGCGAAGTCCTCGCCAAACGACAGGTTCGGGTTGGGGTTGGCTTCCAGTACGAACACCTCGTTGTCCGGCGTCAAGCGCAGGTCCATGCGGGCGTAACCGCTGAGACTCAGCGCCTTGTACACGCGACGACAAACCGACTGGATCTTCTCAATGGTTTTCTTGTCAATATCCGCGGCCTCGTGCGTGACGACGCCCAGTTTTTTCTGATAAGCCAGATCCCACTTGATCCGCGAAGTGGCAATGATCGGAGTACCCTCTGGGGCGTTGGCAAAGGTCATTTCCCA
>CAMYKF010000256.1 GCA_947258905.1 uncultured Pirellulaceae bacterium
GAAGGAACCAGCAACTGGGACGGTCACAAATTCTTGAAAAAACAATACGACGTTCACGGACCGATTCTCGATCAGCCAGCCGCCGCCTTGCTGAAGGATCTGAAACAGCGTGGCTTGCTCGACGATACGCTGGTCGTCTGGTGTACCGAATTTGGTCGCATGCCGACTTTCCAGGAGGGAGCCAGCGGCCGCGACCACAACCCGGCAGGATTTACGGCATGGCTGGCCGGCGCCGGAGTCAAGTCAGGATTCACCTACGGAGCCACCGACGAGTTTGGATACAAGGCAGTCGAGGACGTCGCCACCGTTTACGATTTCCATGCCACGATCCTGCACCTGCTGGGACTCGATCACGAGCGTCTGAGTTTCTACCACAATGGAATCGAACGGCGTCTAACGGATGTTCATGGCCAAGTGATCACCGACATCCTGACGCAGCCGTAGCTCGCTGTGCAGTCTACTCCGCCTTGTTCAATGGGGGGCCGGGAGAGTGCCACTTAATCTTCGTCTTCGTCTTGGTCCTCGTCCTCGTCTTGGTTTTTTTATCGGTTCGGATCGCGACAAGAAATTTCTTCCGGTCACTGCCTGTTCCGCTTCAATTCCACCAGCCGCTCACGTTCCGGCAGTGCCTTGTAAAACGGATCCAGTGGATAACAGCCTGACTTCATGCCTTGCCGCGGGGCCGTCGTGCAATCGCTGAATGTGCGGCAAATTCGCTTGCGATCCAGGGGCTTGCCGGCCAGTACATCGGCGGGCAAATGCGGATATGCCAGGACCATGCGTCCGAGGCCTGCAAAGTCCGTTTGTCCTTGTCTCACAACGGCCGACGCCACGGCGGGCAACCATTCCTGCAAGTAGGAATAGCCGGAACCGACAAACAGCATGTCCGGGAAACGCTTTTTCAGATTTGCCGTAACCGAAATCTGCCGGGCCACACCAACCAGCGGATCTTCGGGCGGCAAGTATCCATCAGAAGGCGGAAAGATGGCGGGTCGCTGGATGTGTGGGCAATAGTACGGACAGCCGGCCGTTGTGCACACCAGCCGAACGCCCAGCGATTGCAACATCTTCAGGACCCGAACCGGTTCGTCCAGATTAATCCCCGTACCGGATCCGTCGCCACCGAACGCGTACCGGTAATCCCAGGAAACTTGCGGTTTTGCGACGCCATCAGCTTCCACGACAAACGGGGCAAAGTCGAAGACATTGAGTCGCACGCCGATCTGCATGGCCGGAGTCGACCGGCGGATACCCTCGATCACGCTCTTTAGGAAACGCGTGCGATTCTCCAGGCTGCCGCCATATTTTCCCGGCCGGTCAACGGCCGACAGCAACTCGTGACCCAGGTAGCCGTGGCAGTGCTTGATATCGACAAAGTCAAACCCGGCCTCGTCCGCAATCCCCGCCGCCGTAACAAAGTCCTCGATCAGCTGGTCCAGTTCGTCGTCCGAAAATACCGATCGGTCAGCGCCCTGCATGCGCTCGTCCAGCAGAGGATGCCGGTAGACGATGCGCGGTTCGCGATGACCGTGCCGGTTTGGATTGGCGTAGCGGCCCGAGTGAGTCAGTTGCAGGCCGGTCAACAAATCGTTGTCGCCGTCGCAAGCACCTTGGTGGGCCGCAACGAGCGTTGCTCGCAGTCGCCCAAGGTCCTCGACAGAATGGGAATTGATGGCCAGTTGATTTGGGTTTGCGCGGCCATCGTGCCGCACGGCAACCGCTTCGCCGCCCCAGATTAGTTTTGCCCCGCTCTTGCCGAAATTTTCCCAACGGCGAAACGTGAAATCCGTCGGCCGGCCGTCCTGCGTGCCGTCCCAGCCTTCCATGGGCAAGATGGCAAACCGGTTGCCGATCACCCGTTCGCCAAGTTGATATGGCCGCGCAAGCGACAGATCGTTGCCAGCGGGCAATGGGTGATCCAGCGGCAAATCGATCCTCAGTTCATCGAGCCGCGCCCGAAACTGCTCGGCGGTTTTCAGACTGGCAACACGCGGGTAGTTCATATTCGGGAAAGTCGAAGGTCAAAGGTCGTGTTTGGAGCAACAAACAATAGCCCGAAGCGCAAGCGAGGGTTGAGGGCTCTTGATCCCTCGCTACCGCTTCGGGCTATTGTGCAGTCACGACTTCAGCATCTCCAGTCGGGTAAAGATCGAAGCAAGAATCTCCTGGTCGGCTGTGTCGCGTCGCACCGCGGCGGGATGCGTGCGGTCCGTGTCGATCCAGCCGCGCAGCTGCAAGAACGCGGCGGCCGTGTGCTTGTAGGCCGGAGTCGGATGGCGAAAAGCGAGATGGCCCAGAAACTGCAGGGTATCGTTGAGTTGGTAGAAGCGCGGATCGCCTTCCCGCCAGTAACGATCGCGCAAGGCAAAGTAGTCCGGTGCCATTGTGCTGAGGCCCAGCAGATAATCGCTGCCATACATGACCATATCGATCGCCAGGTCGTTGCCGGTATAGATTCGAAAGTCCGGGCGCTGTGCATTCCGCACGGCCAGACGTTGCCATTCCGCCATGCGATCGAGCGACGAATGTTTGGCCCCGCTGCAGTTATCGATCTGCATCAGTTGCCCAAAAACCTCCAGCGAATAGATTTTGCCGAAGGGAGCGAACATGGTCCCAAGTTCAAAGGCAATGAACTGATCACACTCGCCGGCAATCGCCTGGTAACCGGCCACGATGTCCTCGTCGGATTGCCCGGTCAGTCCATACGACTGGAACACGACGGGAGTACCGCCTTGCGAAACAACTTCATCGATCGCAGTGCGATAACGGTTCAGATCAAATGGCGCACCCGATTCGTCCGCGACAAAGGCACCGGCCACGAATGAATCGCCAGCCAGCACGTCGCGGGTGGTTTTCAGGACCTGGGTGCGCTCCGCATGGTTCAACAGATTGACGTAGCCTGTATCCATATTGACGGCCGGTGTCAGGCCGGCCTCCACAGTTCGCTGCAACAAGCACTCAAAGTCCGACCAGTGAATCTCGCCCTGCTGGTTGAACGGCAGCAGCACGGCGGTAATGCCCTGGATACTGCGTCGTGGTTGCAGCAGCGAAACAGGATCAATATCTTCGGTGGAGGCGGGCAGTTCAGTTACCATCTTTCCAATGTTCCCAATTGAGACTCCAGCATTCTTTTAGGCCCGTGCTTCAGCTCGGGTTTCCTGAATCACCATTCACGATTCCGGTCCCTGCCCCGCCGTCCGGCGTGGCAGGGACCGTAAGCATTGGATTGCCCGGTTTACCCGCCGTGAACGTCGGGCCCAATAATCGCTTTCCACCAAGCCGTTTACAACCCTCATTACCTAACGGATACCCAACTCCATCTCAAACGGCGTATAGCCGGTCACATACACACTATCCGCATCCAGTTTGGGCAAGGCTCCTCGCAACTGCGTCCAGCGATGGTCGGACTTACCCGGCCCGAATTCGACTATATCGTCGCCGACCTGATACGCGCCACTGCCGTCATCCAGCAACCAGCAATCAGGCTGATCTTCCAGTGAGCGGACGCCGGACAGCTTGCCGCCCTTGCGAAATGCCAGTTCGATGGCCAGCGGCACGCCAGAAGTCCCGCTCACATCAAAGTGAACCGTCACGCGGCCATTTGCTTCACGAACCGTAATCGTAGTGATCAAGGTTTGGACTTCACTGGTCGGACGCAAATGTCGCGGCATTTTGGCCCAGTCGCCATCGCCGGGCAGGTGCTCCGGCGGCAGCGGCTGGTAGTAAGGTCCTGAGAGTGATTGACGCAAAACGTATGCGCCGTTTTCATGCGTAAGGGAATCGGCCACGAATTGACCCTTGCCAAAAAAGGCCGAGGCCAGTCGCAAGCCCTGCAGTGCGGCAGATCCTTTCTGAAATGTCAGGATTCGATCACTGTGGTCGAGAATCGTGGCGTCCATCTGCCCGCGTCGAATCCGCACCATGCCGGAGTGCGGGAACGACTTTTCAAAATCGTCGACGGGACTGACCGGCGCCGGCAACTCGCGCAGCAACGCGGCATCTTCCAGGAAGTACGCGAGGTTTCCGGCCAGCGCCTTGTGACCACTGGTCTCTTCAATGAACTGCACCAGCCCCGAAAACACGGAACTGTCGTCGTGCAGGGCCATATGCCGATACGCATGGTAATAGCGATCCAGCATGGCTATCCGGTACTGGTCCTGCCGCCGTGATGCCTCGGTAACGATTTCACCATTAGCGCGAACCAGGTATTGCGTCATCTCCAGATTCCGGCGGACGGGGTCCAGCAATTCCGGTCGATTCAGCAAGCGGGCCAGCGTGACCAGGCACCGATTCACCAGTGGTGAATAGATCGCGGTGCTCTTTTCGGTGTACTGGCCGTCGGGATCGATATCAATCTTTTCGGCCAGCCACTGATCGATGCGACGCAGGTACTTTTCGTCGGGAAACAGCCCAGCGCCATGCACACCACCCAACGGTGATTGGGCGTGTGAATTCCCCCGCGAGTAAGCGCCGTACCGGCCCTGACCAGAAACTCGCCGGCGCGTCGTTGCACATCCGGGACCGCGTCGCCCGCGTGTTGCCGCAGACAATTCAAGGCGATCGCCAGCGGCTCGACCACAAATCCGGTATCCGGCGGCGAATGAAAATTGGTAGTGACCAAATCAATCGTGCCGTCGCTGTGCTGTCGGTTCTGCAGAAAATTGATGGCCAGCCGCAACGATGCCTCGATCTCTGACGTGGCATGATATCTGGATCGCGGTGACACGAAACCGGCCACTATATCCCGCACGGACGACGCGGCGGTGCTGGCGTGATAGATGCTGTAGCGATCTGGAAAGCCGCCGGCAAAGGGATGGTTGCTGTCCGTCGTTTGACGCTGCAGGAATTCTTCGATTCGCAGATCGTTTTCGCTGATCCACGTCGCCATCATGTCGGTCGAACTGATCAAACTGGATGAGACCGGACGCACCGGCAACGACAACAAAGTGACACCGGCACCCATACTGCTCTTGATAAACGTTCTGCGTTTCATTTGTCATCCTGGGATTGAGAGTCGATGGGCGGCTCCTGGGCGAAGTTCGCGTGCCAAGCATCGATTTGTTGTGGAGCGACTTCATGGCGGTGCAGCACCAGCCGGTACCGCAACAGCAATGACTCGTCCTGTGACAGTGCCACACGTTCGCGGCCCGGGAACACGGCGTTTTGCATACTGTCCTCGTCACGCAAGATCCAAGGCTGGGGATAGCCTGCGGACTCCGGATGGACAAGCAGGTCGTTGGGGTGTGACGTCACCAGCAGTCGCCTGAAATCGCAGATCGTCCGGCAACACGAATCGCACCGAAAATCCACCGTAGCCCTTTTCGTCATCCGAACCACCGATGGACAAGTCCTCGACGAGCGCCACCAGCTGGATTGCGAAGTCAATTTGCCGCATGTCTTTGACGCGAGGGTACGCCCTGATCGAGGTGGTTTCGCGGACCAGCGGTCGGGGCTCGCCGTCGTCGCCGGTGATCCGCGGCGAGGACCAGATCACTTCGGCCTGCAAACTTGCCGCTCCGTATTCGTGTTCGGCGATATCGATGCTGGCTACGTCCCAGTTGAAATCTTCGGTCAGCCAGCTGTCCCCGGCCAGCTGGTCGCCGACGATGACCTGATGCCATGCCCAGAAAATTCCCCGCTGGTGTGGATGATCGTCGGGGAAATCCTCGGTAATCACGTTGCCATCGAGATCGTAAAGCGGATGCACGTAATTGGCACGCGTGAACTGGCCTTCCAGCGATACCGGCCGATGCCGATACACCAGGATCGGCTGATCGTTCTCCGAGACGCGCACTCCCTGGTCCGTCTCGGCGACGGTAACCTGCCCGTATCCCGCTTGATTCGCCACGCACAACACAAGGCACCATGTGTTCAGGACCAGCAGCAGGTTTCGCATCGTCAACGGCAACATAAAAAAGGCTGGATGGTGTCCCGGTTCATGAATCAGGCCATCCGTCAATTGTAACTTGGCGTCGTAACGACTTGCATCCAGGCGGTTTATGTGGTTCGAGATCGGCAAAACTGCAAGCCTTCGGGGAGTTCGATACGCGGAACCACTCCGCTGGCGACCTCCCGCTCGGGAAGCTCAAAACGTACGGGCAAATCCTCAATGGTCGTCGGGTTTTCCACCGGGCCGACCAGTACTTGCAGATCGGATCGCAGCGTCCGGGGATTGGACCAGAACCGTTTGCGGACAATCGTGCCCTCC
>CAMYKF010000257.1 GCA_947258905.1 uncultured Pirellulaceae bacterium
ATGTTGATGAACATGCCCGGCCAGTAGGCCCCATCGGGTTCCTCCGTGCGATGGGGCGCCGTTTCCAACGCCACACGAAATGCAAAATGACAACCGGTTCGGTTCTCCCATTGATCGATCGGTGGCAGCCAGACTCGCGTCACAATATTAGGTGTTTGCGAGACCGGTATCTTGCCCACGACCTGGGCGACGTTGGCGATGAAATCGTCCTGTTGTTGCTGGTACCCGGGGCGGCTGGAGCCGGTTCGCAAGCTGCGCAGGGCCAGCGCTCCCTGACTGCCGGGCAGCCCTCCGGGCGGTGTGTCGACTCGTTGCACGAAATCCGGCTGTCCTCTTTTGGATCCTTCAAACCAGCGGCCGTTTTCGGAAGCGCCCAACGGCAAATTGCGCGACAACATCTCGTCCTTGTCATTGGAGACCTTGGGCAGATTCGCCCGCCACGCCCAGGCAGGGTCTTCAAAATCGTCGCCCACCTGAGTCACTTGCTGCCCGGTTCCAGGAACCACGGCCTGTCCCCGGGCAACGGCTGGCAACAGGACACAGGCCATCAGGGCGAAGGTCGGGAGACTGCGGCCGATGGCCGGTGCGAGCGTGCGTTTCATCGTAAACCTTTCACTGGGTTGTCGTATTTTTTCTAGCGTCTGCCAAAGATGCGGCGCCCCCGAGCGCGCCGCTGGTTCACCGGCGGCGTCGAGGCGGGGCGCGTATTGTGGGCAACGGGCCGGGAGGGAATCAGTCGGTGGAAATCCGATTCGCCAAACACACGCCGCTCGTACAATCGCAAGGCATGCAAACTGTGCCCCTTGGGCCCCACATCCAGATCATGCCCCGGAGCATTGAGCATCAGATTCACCAGATAATCGACGGCTTTCGTGACACGCGGGTCTTCCAGCCGGCGGTCCGGCAGCGAAAATGCCAGCCATTCCAGAATGTGTCCGGTTGTATACAGTCGCAGTTTGGCATCGCGAGCATTGTCGCGTGTTTCCATCCAGCGGGTGCTGAAACTGCCGTCTGAATTTTGCAATTGCAACGCGTACTCGTGATAGTCGCTGATGAATTGCTCCGCCCGGCCGAAATGACCGTCCATGGGCTTGCCCTGTTCACGGCGGTGATGAATGGCGCGGCTGAGTCCCATCAGTCGATGGGTGCCGCCACAGGCCGCCCCGTTGATGGGCTGCGTCAGTTCCTCGGCAACCAGTCTGGCAATGCTCCATGATTCACCCTGGTTGTTTTGCCACGTGGCGTCCGAGTTGAGATAGTAGGACAACCCGATCAGCTTGAACGTCAGTTCGGTTCCAGCGCGACACGTGCGTGTTTCATATTGAATCAGGTCCTCGACCGTAAACTGGTGTCCGTCCACGGTCAACGGATGATCGGCAGCCACTTCGGCCTGGGCCAGCATGGCCAGCAACTGGCCTTCGTGGCCCTGCACGCCGGGTCCTGAACGCGTCTGCAACTGGCCATTGACGACGTACAGGATACGCCGGTCGTCGCCGACACCATTGGCGCACAGGTAGTCGGCCGCATTGACTATTCTGCCTCTCACCAGCACCGGAGTGTTACGTCCATAGGCGATCAGTCCGTGCATGATGCTCCACGGGCGCAGCACATCAGCATCGACATGTTTGGGATAGTAGATTGCCAGACAGCGGGCAATCGACTGTTTGCGCCACTTCTGTTCAGGGGTCAGCGATTTGACCGGCGCGACGCCCTCGACCGGGCCCGGCCCGGCGGATGGAGGTGTCTGCTCAGTCTCGATGGTCAGCCGGGTCCAGTCTGCCTCGAGATTGGTCCACCACGGCGAACCAATCTCGCTGTCGGTCAGTGTGATCGTGGATTTGTTCGTAGCAACCATGGCAGCGGGACCATCGGCCACGGTGCCCGGGAATCCGGTCGTCAATCCGGGCAACAACAACAGGCTAATCAGGAACTGGCCGGGGAGACCGGAACAGGTCATGCGTGAGATCCTTCTCTCGCACCGGCGCGGTGGCCGGCAAGCGGGTCAAGCGACAAGAAATGCGGGATTCACTGGAGCGCGGTGTCCAGGTCACGAATTGTCTGTCGTATCGGTCGTCAGGACAGGGATGAACAGATTCCGGGGCCAGGTACCGAATACAACGAATTGACCGATCGACGCAAACGCATGGGCACCGCCCGATCGACCAAAAGAGTTTCACGCGGCAACTGACACAATCGTGATGACCCGACGGCAGGGATTCCCGCACCGCTGGATCTGGAACAATCGCTACGACGCGACGGGAGTCCCGGCAGTGGGACGGGTCGGGAGACGTCGGGAGACCCGCCCACAACGATTGAGGGAGACCCGCCCCATAACGCTAGGCACTTCTCCAAGCGACAGGTTCCGGGCGGACAAAGTACAACACGGCCAGCCCGGCCAGAAATATCAACCACTCGCTGATCGCCAGATTGCGGGTCATGGGCTCGAATTCGGAAAACCGGAACAGCGACCAGGTGCGAAACAGGACCAGCGAACCATGGATCAAGACGCAGGCAACTAGCAGAGGAGTTGTCCAGTCCGGACGCAGCCACGGCAGTAAAAACATCAGGGCCATGCCGAATTCGAGACCGCCATAAACCGTTACGAACTCGGCCAGGCCCGAACCACCCTTGAGCTGAAACCCGACCTTGTCGGATGTTATTTGCGGCTGCAGCGAACACCAGATCGCCAGAGCAAGATAGAGCAGGCCGACGATGGACAGGAAAATGCGGGCGATCATGGATTTCGGTAGCGGTGGCTTTCAGCCGCCGATCTTCTACACAGCGGGATACGGCGGCTGGAAGCCACCGCTACATTTCTGCGGGCAGCACACAAAATCTAACCGGTTTCCACATCCAGCTCGTCGATTTTAGCGGCGAGGATGAAGTCGTTTTCGCTGAGACCGCCAATGGCGTGCGTCCAGATCTCGATCCATACGTCACGATAATTCTCGACGTGCAGATCCGGATGATGGGCTTCGCTCTCGGCGACGTCGCACACCTGTTTGAAAAACTCGATAGCGGCCACGAAGTTTTTGACTTGCCAGTTTTTTCGAATGCGCTTGCCCTCGTGGGTCAATTCCCAGCCCTTCAGTTTGGCCAGCTGTTGCTGGGCCTCGGGCAGCGGACAGGCGTCCAAGCCGCCTTCACAAGGTTCGCATTTTTTTTTGGTGAGCTGTTCGCTGGTCTGGATTTCCATGGAAGTTCCTTGTGCTATCGGGTTCAGGGTTCAGACGGCTGGGCTTCGAGTTTCAATTCCGCGGCATTTTTCTGCAAGGCTTCGATCACGAACTGGATGTGTTCATTCAGATCCACATCGAAATCCTCGGCCCCCCGGACAATGTCCTCGCGATTGACGGCGGCCGCGAAACTCTTTTGTTTCATTTTTTTGCGCACGCTTTTGGCCTTCATGCCGTGAATGCCCTCGGGCCGCACGTAGGCGCAGGCCGTAATAAATCCGCACAACTCGTCGCAAGCGTACAGTGCTTTGTCCAGCAGCGAAACACGCGGGGCTTCCTCGATGTAATCGGTGTGCGACTTGATGGCGTAGATCACCTCCTCGGGATAGCCGCGTTCGGCGAGTATTCTGGATCCCTGCAGGGGATGGTCCGGCGGGTTGGGCCACTTTTCATAGTCGAAGTCATGCAGCAGCCCGACGATGGACCATTTCTCGACATCCTGATCGAGTTTGCGGGCGTAAGCCGCCATGGCCGTTTCCACGGCCAGCATGTGACGACGCAGACTGTCATTCTGCGTGTACTCGCACATCAAATCGTAACTGGCCTGGCGATCGGGGTTCATCAACGCAGCACACCGTCGTCTTTTTCCAGCTTCTTGCCATCGTCGTCATCGTCGTCATCGGCGTCGTCGTCGTCGTCGTCACCGTCGTCGTCGTCACCGTCGTCGTCGTCGGCGTCGGCGGCGTCATCATCGGCGTCGTCCTCCTCCTGTTCTTGTTCCTTGTCTTCGCCTTCATTCTCGCGGATCGGTTCACCGCGTCTGAAACTGGCAAGTTCCTTGGCGAGGTCTTCGGCCTGACGGCCCGGTTCGGCCAATTCGACGGACTTTTCGGACCACTTGATGGCGGTTTCGAAATCGCCGGTTTCGGCGTAGGCGGCGGCCAGCGTACTGAGGATGTGGGCCTCGCCGTATTCGGTCAATTCACAGGCCTTGAGCGCCAGTTCGACGGCCCGCGATCCGTCCCGCAGTTCATCGACGGTCGACGTGGCCAGCACCCAGGCCAGATTATTCAGAACTCCATCGTCGGCGTCATCAATGGCCAGGGCAGCTTCATAATCGGCGAGGGCCAGTTCGTGTTCGCCGGTCGACAGCCGCGCGTCACCGCGACCACGCAGAGCCCGCTCATCGTCGGGATCCTCGCGTAGCAAGCGGTCGTAGATGCTGATCGCCTTTTCCGGCTGATCGGCGCTGTTGTACAGCATGGCCAGCGAATTCTGGAAGGATGGTTCGCCCGGGATCTCATTGACCAGCATTTGCATATCCTCGATGGCCGGTTCGTAATCCTCCATCGCGGCATAGATAAAGCTGCGCAGATAAATCGCCCGCACACTGCCTTGCTGGAACGTGAGAATCTTTTCCACATCCCCGAGGGCCTCTTCATACTGTTGCTTGGTGTAGTAGACATTGGCCCGCACCATCAGGGCATCCGAGTCACGCGGGTTCAGTTCGATGGCCTTGGAGACGTCGGCCAGCGCTTCGTCGTCCTTGTCATCGGCCAGATAGATTTCGCCCCGCAGGCTGTAGGCCATCGGAACATCGGGATTGACTTCAATCGCCCGACTGACGGCCTTGAGCGCCATTTCCGATTGTTCCTCGTCGCGCAAGGTACGGGCCAGCAAAATCAGTTCCAGCGTGTTGTTCTCCTCGGCCTGGGCCAGCGCGGCAAAGTCGTCGATGGCCTTTTCGAACTCCTCCTCTTCCACATACATGCGGCCACGCACACGCAGGGCCAGCGAATTGTCCGGGTCGATTTCCAGAGCCTGTTCGATATCCGCGCGACGCTGATCCATGTCGTCGTTGGTCTGGGCGCGAAAAATCAGGGCCATGGCCCGTTGCTTGGGATTGTCCTCGGAAAACTCGAGTGTTTTCTCGATGGCCTGGGTCACGGCATCCTCGTCGCCTCCCTCCAGCAAGTTGAACCGCGCGATCATCATCCAGGCATCGGTTTTTTCAGGCACAAGTTCTACCGCTTTTTCCAGCCTCTCCAGCGCCTGTTGCCTGAGGAATTTCCAGCGCCGGTCCGGACGCGGCGAGAAGACCCTTTCGGAAAGCAATTTGGCATGCTCGTAACAGGCACTGGCCCAAAGTTGTTTGGCGGTCTGCTCCGACTCCTCTTCCAGTCCCTTTTCGATGGCTTCCTCGCACAGATCCGCGACCTTGTCAAAGTCACGCGGCGTATCCGCAGACAGTTTCAGTTCCACTGCCTCATCGAGCAGGCCTTCGCCTTCGTTCTTTTCATCCTGGGCCAGAACGGCTGGCGCCAAAACAAACACCAGCATGAATATTGTGATTCCGGTTTTCAGCAAACGCATGACTTCTCCCGTTGAGGCAAGCAAGGAATTCGCGAACACATAGTCGGTCTGAGCATCGCCGCGAATCAAAATTCTATTCGATTTGGTGAATCGAGAAAACGTGTAGATTTGCACGCTCGACCGTCTGGCGACCGGCCAGCGGGGGCGGCCACCTGGGCCAGCGGATTCCGGTTATGCCGGCAAATTGCGATTTTCGGCAGCCGGCTGCCGGTCAGCGATAACCTATGTTTTCGCAGTCCTTTTCCGTTTTCCCTTCCGATCATCGCAACTGTGTCAGCCACTGCCACCCACGACACTGCCTCCCTGTTCTCCGACGGCTGCACCGCGCAACAGCGTTCCGCTGCGCTGGACGAATTCGTGACGGCCGTGCGTGGCATTGAGGCACATCTGGGAACGGTGCCGGCGGCTCGCTTGCGCGAGGATTTCCTGCAGATGCGACAGGCAGCATCACCGGCCAACCGGGCGGACATGCTGGAAGAATTTGTTTGTGCGGCAGCTTACGGCGCCGAGGCAATACGCAGGACTATGGGATTTCGCCTGCATGACGTACAAATCCGCGGCGCTCTGGCAGCCGCCAGTGGCGCGATCCTCGAAATGCAAACGGGCGAAGGCAAGACCGTGGTGTGCGGACTGACCGCGCTAATCCGCTCGATCTTCGACCAGTCCGTGCATGTCGCGACCACCAATGATTACCTCGCCGAACGCGATCACCAGTCGATGTGCGGTGTGTTTCGCGTGTTGGGAACTTCTTCTGCGGTAATTCGCCTGGGAACCCGCGCGGCCGAAACCCGGGCTGCCTATCGCAAAAACATCACCTATGGTCCGGGGTACCTGTTTGGTTTTGACTATCTCAAGGACCAGATTCGCTTGCGTGACGAAGAATCGTTGACGCTGGGCCGCGATGTGCTGATGTCGATCAACGGGCGTGATCTCGCCGACGAGCTTGCCCAGCACGTTCATCAGACGATTATCGTGGACGAAGCCGACAGTGTATTGATCGACGAATCGACGACGCCGTTGATTCTGAGCGGCGGCATGGACCCGTCAATCAGTCCGCAAGTCGTTTACGGATACCGGCAAGCCTGTCGGGTGGCGGGACAAATGCTTCCGCAAAAAGACTTCACACTCGACCTCGTGGAACGAACCGTGGAATTGACTGACGCCGGGATGAAGTTGATCCACGAGGAGCTGGCGGTGCTGGGACGCATGGACCTGAGAAGACCGTGGCCGGTGTATATCAAGAACGCGCTGTATGCAGCTCATCTGCTGGTCCGCGATGAACATTACGTCGTTGAGGACGGGCAGATCAAGCTCGTCGACCAGAACACGGGCCGTATCTTCGAGGACCGCACCTTGCGGGGCGGATTGCATCAGGCCGTGCAGGCCCGGGAAGACGTGGAGATCGAACCGCCCAATCGCACTCTGGCTCGCATTACCCGACAACGTTTTTTCAAGCTGTATGACGTGATCTGTGGTATGACCGGAACCGCCGCGGGCAGTCAGCAAGAACTGGAATACTTCTACCATTCGCCTGTGGTGGCACTGGAACCGAATCAGCCTTGCCTGCGTATCGAATTTCCGGAGCGGTTCTTTGACTCGTGGGAATCAAAACTGAGAGCCATCGCCGGGGATGTGCGGATGCGTGCCCCGGGCCGGCAGCCGATTTTGATCGGTACTCGCACGATTCGCGAGAGCTGGATGGTGGCCGAGGCACTGCACCAAATCGGTATTGAGTGCCTCATTCTCAATGGCGTGCAGGATGCCGAAGAAGCGGATATTGTCAGCCGGGCAGGGCAGTGCGGCGCGATTACTATCGCCACCAACATGGCGGGTCGCGGTACGGATATCAAGTTGTCCGCAGAGGCCAGGCAGCTCGGCGGTTTGCACGTGATTTGCACCCAGCGTCACACGTCGCGACGCATCGACCGGCAACTGGCCGGACGATCGGCGCGTCAGGGCGATCCCGGATCGGTGCAGTTCTTTGTCTCCGCCGACGATGATCTGTTCGCCCGGCAAGGCAGGGCGCTGGCGGCAAGAATTCTCCGTTCCGCGGGTCCGGATGGTGAGAGTCGCACTGATTTTTCCGGCCAGGTTGAACGGTTACAGGGAAAAATTGAACGAGAGCAATTTGAACTGCGACGTAGACTTGTGCGGCATGATGGCTGGCTGGACCAGATTCGTGAAACGATGGCTGCCGACTAGCTACCTCTGCCGACCCACGCCCCCAAACGTGTCAGGTTCCTTGCCGCTGAGAATACTGACTGGTTCCGTATCCTGGAAGACTACCGGTCAAGTCCATCATGTTTAGCCCTTCGGCCCGTGCTTGTGGCAAGGCAGCATCTGCCTCCGGCACCGTTTTGCGCGCAGCAAACCTTTGGTGGCGCTGGCCCGTTCTGCTGGTCCTGTTCGTGCTGCTTCTGGCCGGACTCGCGGAACAGGCTACGGCCCAGGTAACGCACAGCTTTACCGAGCCGGTCCGGCAAAGTGAAGTGGCGGCAGCCGAACCGGGTATCGTGGCCCGACTGCTGGTCCGCGAGGGAGAAGCCGTATCAGCAGGCCAGCCTCTGGCGGAACTCGATTATCAGGTCCTGCAGCGAACACTGGAGATTGCACAGCTTCGCGCGGACTCGGACGCCAAGGTGCGGTCGGCGCAGGCGACTCTGGAAATCCGACAACGTAAATTCGAAAACCTGCAACCGCTTCTCGATGTGGGACACGCCAATCCCTCCGAAGTCGAGCAGGCGCGGGCCGAGTACGATGCCGCGCTGGCTGAATACGAACTGGCACGCCTTGAAGCCGACGAAAATCGGCTGGACGTAGCCCGGATTCAGGCCCAGATCAATCACCGCATTATTTTCAGCCCGATCGATGGACTCGTAACCGAAATCCACCGGCAACCCGGGGAATATATCTCCTCGACAGAACCCGAATTCGCCACCGTTGTCGAAATCAGCCAGCTTCGTGTGCGTTTTTACCTGCTGGCCGAAACCGCCGCCCGGCTGCAACGCGGACAACGGGTGTCGTTATTGCTTGGCCGTCAGCAATCGCAACAGGTAGCGGGACAGGTTGCTTACGTTTCGCCCGTGACAGATCCTGACAGCGGCACGGTACGCGTCGACGTACTGATCGACAATGCCGACAACCGATTGCGTAGCGGCACTCCTTGCCAATGGCCTGGATTTCCAGGCATGGAAGGAGAGATTCAACAATGACACGGGCCCGCGATCCACATCAGTCCTCCGACAGGGCGGACCATGCACGGCAATCCGCAAGTCAGGTCCTCGATCCGCCAGTAGTGAGCGAATCCTGGGCCATTGACGCGGCCAGCTTGCATACCCGTTTGCATCACCTGTGCATGCTGGAAGGTAAACAGCCAGAAATTCGTAACGCATTTCGCAAAGTCATACTGGAACACACCCAGGGCATTGGTGTGGGACACGTCCTGCTCGACAAGCACGGCACGTGGACGATTCCCGAGGAATACACCACGGGTCGCCTGCCGCGGCGCGAAGATTTCATTGCCAGCTTCACCAAATGCTGCGAGGCGACGCTTCACAGAAACTCGATCCAGATCGAGCGTTTTCTTGGCATGGCTGCCGTGTACGCACCGATCAACGTCGAGGGCTCGCACTCGGAAGTGCTGTTGTTGCTGACCGCAGAGCAGAATGCGTCGAGAGCCCTCTTCGTGCTGGAGATCGTGATTGCCTATTTCGGCCTGTGGCTGAAAGAAGCAAGCGCAGACCGTAGCACCTGGAAACTTAATTCACTTGCCGCTCTCATCGAGCTGGTTTCCCAAATCGAAAAACAGGAGACCTTCGAGTCTGCCTGCCTGGTCGTTGCCAGCGAATTGGCTCGTTATTTGAGATGCGATCAGGTAGCGGTTGGCGTCACGGGCAAGCAGGGGCTGGCGGTTCAGGCGATTTCAGGACACGCGTCCGTCGACCGTCATAGCGATGTGTGCCGCACCATCGAGACCGCCATGCACGAATGCCTGCTCCGCGAATCCATTGGCATCTGGCCTGTCAACGACGAAAAGGACCGGCACCTGTTGCTGGCACATCAACAGATGGCCCGTGAATCGGATGCCGAATCTGTATTGTCGTATCCGTTAATGACGGTCGATGGAAAGCCAGTTGGCGTTTTGCTGGTGACGGGTTCCCGGGACCTGCTACATGGCGACCGATTGCCAAATTTCATAAAGGCCGCCGGTCCCCGAATTGCAGGAGCCCTGGAAGTCGTTTCCCGTGCCCATATACCCCGCTGGCACCGCATGTGGCGCCGCATCAGGAGTCAGATGCAAACAAGGAAGGGACGCATTTGGTACGGCCTTGCGGCGGTACTGCTGGCTGTCATGCTGGTTCCGACACCTTATCGCGTGCGTTGTGGCTGTATCACCGAAACGACACAACGACGGTTTGCCGTGGCACCTTTTGACGGACTGGTGAAACACGGTCATGTGGAGCCGGGTGATTCCGTGCGGCAGGGTCAGTTGCTGGCGGAAATGGATGGCCAGGCGATTCGGCTTGAACTGGCCGCGGTTAATGCTGAATTGAACCAGTCGCTAAAACAACGTGAAATTGAGCTGTCCGCCCGCAACATTCCTGCTTCGTTATTGGCCGACCTCGAAGCTCAACGACTGGCGGCCAGAAAAGATCAACTGCAATTTCAGCTGGGCCAGATTGAAATCCGCAGCCCGCTGGACGGATATGTCCTGTCTGGTTCGCTGGAACGCGCCGAGGGCGCTTCGGTCGAGACCGGAAAGTTGATCTATGAGGTTGGTGCTCTTGAGTCACTTAAGGTTGAAATCGCCATCCCGGCTGAAGAAGTCGCCTATGTGGAACGGGGACAGACCGCTCGAATCTGGATCGCCGGTCTCGAATCCCGGTCTTTCCGGGGAATCATCAGTCGCGTCCAGCCTCGCTCGGAACTGCGTCAGGGACGCAACGTGTTTGTCGCCGAAGTGATTGTGACCAATCCTGACACCCGCTTGCGACCCGGCATGCAGGGGCACGCCCGCATCGACTGTCGCGCCCGGCCACTGGCCTGGAACCTGCTGCACAAACCCTGCAACTACCTCATGTCCCGCCTCACGTGGTGGTAGGGGAGCGAGCGATTGTGATGCGTGAATGGGACACCACAACATTTGAGTTGAGCGAAGCTTGCGTCCAGCTGAAAAGCGGGCTGCGATTCTCGATTCAACAGAGTCGCCACGGCAACTGGTACCTGGTCGAGGACGATGCGCGTGGCACGTTTTTCCGGGTCGGCCCCGCCGAATACACGTTTCTGTCGTTGCTGGACGGCAAGACAACCATCGCCACAGCCATGGCTGCAACCTGTTCACGCATGGGTGGCAGCGCCCTGTCGGAACAGGACACCATCGCCCTCTGCAAGTGGCTTGTCGAATCCGGTCTGGCACGCACCGATGCCTCCACGTCCGCTCGACGAATTGGTGAAAAGCAAAAGCAAACCGCTCAACGCCGGTTGATCCAACGACTAAATCCGATATCCGTCCGTTTCCCCCTGTGGAATCCGGACAAGCTCGTAACCAGCCTGACACGTTGGGTCGGCTGGGCGATTAGCTGGCCGATGGCCATTGTCTGGATCTTCGTTTGCACCTATGCGCTGATCAGCGTCCTCATGGACTGGGAACGTCTGACACAGGGTGGCGTACAGGTATTCAGCCGCGACGGAATCCTGTGGATGGGTGGTACATGGCTGATTCTCAAGGTGATTCATGAGACGGCGCACGCCGTTGCCTGCAAAAGACTGGGTGGGCGGATCGGTGATTGCGGTATTCTGCTATTGCTGTTGATTCCGTTACCGTTCGTCGACGTAACCAGCGCGTGGCGATTTACCAGCAAGTATCAACGCATCTTCGTATCGTCGGCCGGTATGCTGGCAGAAATCTTTGTCGCTGCCATTGCCGCAATTATCTGGAGTCATTCCGGACCGGGCATGATTGCCTTTTGTGCCTCGAATGTCATTTTTGCCGCGTCATTGCACACGTTGCTGTTTAACGCCAATCCGCTGATGAAGTTTGATGGATACCATATTCTCGCGGACTGGCTGGAAATACCCAATCTCGGAACTCACGGGCAACGCTATGTGACAGGCATCGTCCGCAGGATTTTTCTTGGCCAGACAGTTGAACCGCTCCCCTACGCAGGAATCCACGGCCAGATCATTCGCGTCTATGGCGTTGCCGCTTTATTGTGGCGTGTGCTGTTGTGCGTAGTCCTGACACTGGCTGCCGCCAGCCTGTTTCACGGAATCGGATTGCTGATTGCCTTGATCGCCGGATGGCTGTGGTTTGCCGTACCTGTTTACAAATTCGGCCGCTACATCATTTGGGGCACTGAATTCGAGCAGCCAGACCGCAAACGATTCGCGAAGGTAACGGTCACAGGTTTGGCAATGGTGCTGCTGTTGGCCTTGCTTGTGCCGGCGCCGACAGTGATTACGGCACCGCTGGTGATTGAGTACGCCGACCTGCAGGTGTTGCGCAACGAATCATCGGGATTTGTGCAGTCGATAGAGGTCAACAAGGACCAGCTTGTCGAGCAGGGTGATTTGCTGCTGGTACTCCGTAATCCCGAGCTTGAAACACAGCTGACAAGCGCACAGTTGAAACTGAGTCAGGCAAGGATTCGTGGCAATGCCAGCCGGAACGCTGCCGATATCGGCCAGTTGCAGATCGAGCAGGAAGCGGTCTTGGCGCTGGAAGAACAACTTGCAGAACTGCGTGCGGCGGCGGACGCGCTGAACATTCGGGCGCCGGCCCGAGGCCGCATCATCGCAGCGGATTTGTCGGGCCTTGATGGACAATACATCCATGCAGGTACCGAATTGTTAAGTATCGGCAATGAAACGAGGAAACGCGCAACCGCCCTTGTCGCACAGGACGACGCCCGCCATCTTGCCGGGGTCAGGGGAAAGCCGACGCAGCTCAGGGTCTGGGGACACCATCGCATCGAACATGCAGAAGTCACGGACGTTGACCCAAAAGGGCAGGTCGAACTGCCTCACTTTTCCTTTGCCGGAGTCCACGGAGGACCGCTTGATGTCGTTGATGCCAGGCAGGTGGGTCGTGAGGACGTTGCCTCCGATAACAACAACCTGACACTGGTTAACGCACGGGTGAAAGTCGTTGCCACACTGGACGCCGAAAGCAGCACTCGACTCAAGGCGGGACAAACAGGCGTATTGCAGCTGCGCAGCCGCTCGCGCAGCCTTGGCGGCTACTTGCAAGGCGAGTTTCGCCGCTGGATTGGCCAACACTGGAAACTGAATCACGGAATTTGACATCGACATACGAGACATACAAGGATCCCGTCATGTGCCAGTCCGGCATTGAATTTGCCCACACCCCGGAAACGATCATCGAGATCATTACACCGCTCAACCAGATCATTGATCGCCAGGAATCCGCCGATTGCCGGCGGATCCTGTCGCGCCGACGCCTCACGGTTCCGATACGCCTGCAGCTGGTCGGTGCCGATATGCAACCCTGCTCTCAATGGCTGGAAGGACTCAGTCAGGACGTTACGATGGGCGGGCTCGGATTCCTGTGCGCCTGTGAAGTCACGACGCCCTATGCCCTTGTCCAGTTTTATGATGACCTGGGCGCACACCAGCCGCTGCTCATCGAAATCAAACATGTCAAATGCATGGGGCCGTTTTGCCAGGCAGGTGGTCCATTTATTGTCGACTGGTCCTGAGCTATCGCCATACCCGGCCACCGCTGGTCATCGCTTCGCGCTGCGGATGCTGGTTGGCCTGCGGCGTTTGCCCTGACTTCAACGTATGCTGCGTTTTCATCGAAAAGTTGCCGGCAGACCGGGAAGTCTCGCCCAGCCTGTCTGGTACAGTCTTCTGCGTCTCGACGACAGGAATTGCCAGCAGCGGATAACCGCCCGCATTCATGTCGGGAACTTCTCCAGGCTGGACCGGTTCCTGGTGCTGCAGAAAACTCACACTCGGATGTTGCAGCGAATGATGAATGACGTCTTCAATCGGGACGGAATCCGCGTCGGGGGCTTCTGGAGCCGGCGGATTCATCACGGGTTCGATTGGTACATCGGTTACCGGCTGGAACTGGTACAACGTGCCATTGGCGTGACGCAGATTGATGAGGGCGAGGTTGTAAGTCATCTGGGCCTTGGCAAAGTCGAATTCCGCCTGGGTCACCCGTTCCTGAGCCGCCAACAACGACTCCAGCAACAGGCCTCCGGTTCCGGCGCGGTCACCAAGTTGCTCCCAGCGAGCTTCCTGGGCGGCCGCTTCCTCCATGGCTGCTTGCCGCGAGCGGTCCCGCGCACCAAGTTCCCGCCACGACGTGGCGACTTCACGCACCGCCACTTCCACCTCGGCCCGCACCAGTTCCAGCGTCGCCCGGTATTGTTCACGCAGCTGATACACCTCGATTTCGCGACGTCGTTTGCTGGCAAAGGCAGCGCGACGCCCCAGCGGGACCTCGAATTCCAGCCCCACCGAATAACTGGGTTCGCCTTCCCGAAACTGATCGGTCCAGGCATTACCAATATCGGATTCCCCGCGCAATCCCGAGACATAGGTCTCGGTAATTACATTCAGCACGGGCAGGATTTCGTGATCAGCCATGTGCAGCCGTACGCAAGCGGCGCGAACTGCCTTGAGAGCAGCTGCCACTTCCGGACGATATTGCAGGGCGGTTTCGAATTCAACCGGCAGGTCCGCAAAAAACGGCACGTTGCCGGGATGTTCGGTCGGTATGAATTCCAGCGATTCCGGATCGCTGGCGTCCAGGGCCGGTGCATTGAGCAACGCCCGCAGCCGCGTTTCGGCATTCTTGACGGCCGCCCGCGAGCGAATCAGATCGGAGCGACGGGAAGCCAGAGCCGCATTGGCACTGATGATCTGGGATTGCTGGGCGTCGATATTGGCGCGGCTTTGTAATTGCTCGGCGATTGCCCGCGTTTTTAAATACAGCGAGACGCGCTGCGCAAGATTCGCACGCTCCAGATAAAGCGACCAGTAACCGCGAGCCACTTCCAGCAAATGCGATTGGACTTGCCGGTGAAATTCATCGTTGGCCGATCCGGTATCAATCTCGGCCAGCAGAATCAGGCTGGTGTTGTAAGGCTTGCCCCGTCCGCGCAGCAAGGGCTGGGTGAAGCCCAATGCAATACGCGACGTGGCCTGATCATTGGGCACAAAGAAGCTGGAGTTGCTGTTTTCGTGCCCCAGTCGCTGATAGGTGTGAACCTCGGCCCCGTTAAACAACTTGCGTCGCAACCCGGCGTCCATGCCAAACTTGTGATTGCGAAACCGGGTGCCACCCAGACCAACCGTCAGACTACTGCCCACCGGTTCGCTGGTGTCATGCCAGTTGGAATCGACAAACAGGCTCCAGTCGAATGCGGCGGCCGCAGCCGTAATCGAGGTTTCGCGAATTTGCGGCAAGGATCGGGCTACGTTGATCTTGGCCGAATTATTCAGAGCCATGACCAGCAGGTCGGGAACATTGACTGGCACCGCCACCGCTTCGGGATTGACCGGATGCGTGACGTAGTCCGTCCACCACGGCTGGGCATCTACACTTTCGGTTGACAATTCGGGAGTCACTCCCTCCAACTGCCCCAACACCTCCGCAATCTGCCAGGGAGACTCATCCGACTGCGCCGAATTCCAGTTGAACTCCTGTGCCGACACGGGAAACGCCAGCGCGACGGCAAGCGTTAAGGCCCGGCAACAGGTCAGCAGGAAATCCATCATGTTTACGCATCAGTCAATAAGGCACTCACGGGCGCAGAACCGTTACAGTCCTGACATTCATCATCAGGCATCGTCGCAATCGGCATATTCACTTTGACCCTAGGCGCATTGCTCGAACAACCCGGACCAAAGGAACAACAGTATTTGACTGCCTGATCGTTGCGGTCTTCGTAACCGGAAAAGTTTGCCACCGCAGACCGTCTGTTTGCCGGGGAAACAATTGGTTTCTGACCTAGGCTTTTAACGGAGTTCCATCGCGAGGCCACCGCGCCGTTTCATGCCAGCATCATGGCCGTGTTTTTGCCAGTATTTACCTCCAATCCGGATTCATCATGAACCATCGTCGTCAGCTTTACCGCATCCTCGAACAGCTGGAAGATCGGGTCCTGTTTGACGCCGTCCCCGATGGCGGTTTCCTGTTGCAGGTTGACGAACCTGTCGAGGCCACCGGCCAACACGAGCAGGTCCAGCAGATCGCGCCGTCGGCCGAAGATGCCAGTCAGCCTCGCGAACTGATCCTGATCGATTCCAATGTGGAAAACGCTGACCAGTTGCTGAGCGAGATTCTCGATGCGCGCGGCGACCGCCTGTTTGAAGTTCACTTGCTCAGTGGCGACGAAAACGGTATCGGGCAGATTACCGAATTGCTGGAAGCCAGCTCGCATCAATACGACGCCGTGCACATCATTTCGCACGGCAATATTGGTGGCGTCCAGCTGGGGGCGGACTGGGTCAATGCCGACAGCCTGGGCGGGTACGCAGGCCAGATTGCTGGCTGGGGCGACGCGCTGACTGCCGATGCCGACCTGATGTTCTATGGCTGCAACCTCGGTGCCACGGCCGCCGGTCAGGAATTCATCGAAATGATGAGTACGCTCAGCGGGGCCGACGTGGCCGCTTCCACGGATGTCACCGGTCATCAATCCCTGGGAGGTGACTGGACGCTGGAAGCCCGCGTGGGAGATATCGAAGCCGGTGCCCTTTCTGCTGCCAACTATGAAGGAGCCCTGATCGTCACCGATGCCGGATTTGTGATCGGTAACAACCCGAACTTTGGCACGATCAATGAAACCGCCGTCGTTCCCGAAGGCCAGCCGGGCACTTCCAGCCGCATGTACACCAATGCGGCGACTGCCGGCGGCGGGACCATCTCCATCGACGTGCGACTGACCCTGGTCAACACCTATGACGAGTTTGGCAATGTCACCACCGGTACGCCAAACCAGTTGCCCGTTACGTTTTCCGACTTCTCTGGTGGAGCGGTGTTACTGGCACGCACTCCGGGGTCCAGCGTCAATGGATTCGAAGGCCACACGGCCGATGTACGAATCGAGTACTTCGACTCGGTCAGCGGCTTGCCATTGTCGGTCGTCGGTGAATTTACCATCAAGGACATTGACTACGAACCGCCCACTATGACGGGATCAGGCATCGAGGGCTTTACGGTCGATTCCGGCCAGCTGGATCTCTACGAAGTCTCCGTCAACCCGGCCACTGACATCAATGTAGTCGCCAACGGCAATGGCACCATTACCTTCGACAACACAACGACACGCGGTGGGGCTAACGACCAACAACGCTGGGTTCATCTGTTGTTCGAAGACATGATGTCCATCAACATTACGTTCAACGCCCGGAATGCGAATACCGGATACGGCCTGTCAACGGATAGCTTTACCAATCCACCCAATTCAAATTATGTGCCCAATGCCACCGATGACAACTTTGCCACGACGGTGGGCTCGTCCGTTTCAGGTAACGTCGTCACCGTCGATAACGGCAACGGTGTCGATAGTGACCCCGATGGGGATCCCCTGACCGTTACCCACATCAACGCCGCTACTGCCAATGTAGGCAACCCCGTCATCGGGTCCAGTGGCGGGACTTTCACGATCAATGCCGACGGCACGCTTAACTTCGATCCCGGTTCCGACTTCGATGACCTGGCACTCGGCGAAACGCGGGACACGAGGGTTACCTACTCCATCAATGACGGCAAGGGGTTGGACGATATAGCAACGGTAACGGTCACCGTCACCGGCGTTAACGACAACCCGGTGGGTGTGGGCACCATCCCGGCCCAGTCCAGCAATGACGGTAACGCCATCACACCGCTGGCTATCAGCAGCTATTTCTCCGACCCCGACACATCCGATACGCTCACTTACTCCGCAGGCGGCACGCTACCACCGGGTCTGGTGCTGGATCCCAATACCGGCGTCATTTCAGGCACCATCGACAACAGCGCTTCGCAAAGTGGGCCGTTCAGCGTGGTGATCGTAGCCGATGACGGAAATGGCGGAACGATCTCCCAGTCCTTTACGTGGAATGTCGCCAACCCGGGACCTGCCGCCACCGACGATGATCTTGGCGCAACCGAAAACCAGACACTGGCCGGCAATGTCATCACGGACAATAACGGCAACGGCGTCGATTCCGATCCGGATAACGACCCGCTGACGGTGGCCGCGGTCAACGGAGCCGCCGGCAACGTGGGCAGTGCTGTATCCGGTTCGGCAGGTGGCCAGTACACGATTAACAGCGATGGCTCGTACAGTTTCGATCCCGGCAGCGACTTCGATTACCTCGCGGCCGGCGCCACAGTCACCACGACGGTGACTTACACGGTAAGCGACGGCGAAGGCGGCACCGATACCGCCACCGTTTCGGTGCTGGTTACCGGCACCAATGATGCGCCGACTGCCGTCGGCACCATCCTACCGCAAACTGGCGTGGACAGTACCGTTGTCGCGCCGCTGGATGTCAGCGGCTTTTTCACTGATGTCGACAGCCCTGCGCTGACCTACAGCGCCGGCGGCACGCTGCCGCCTGGCTTGGTCATCGATCCGGTTACCGGAGTCATCAGCGGCACCTGTGATGCCAGTGCCTCGACCGGAGGACCCTACTCGGTGGTGATCACCGCCGACGACGGCAATGGCGAAACCGTTCAGCAATCATTTACCTGGACCGTCACCAACCCGGCCCCCACCGCCACCGACGACGATTTCACTACCACCGAAAACGCAGCGGTCGCCGGCAACGTTATCACGGATAGCAACGGAAACGGAGTCGACAACGATCCCGATGGTGACGCCCTGACAGTGACTGAGATCAATGGACTCGTCGCCAATGTGGGAGTTGGCGTGGCCGGCTCGGCGGGCGGTCAGTTCACGGTAAACAGTGACGGCTCGTTCTCTTTCGATCCCGGAACCGATTTCGAAAGCCTGGCCGTCGGCGCCTCGGTAACCACCACCGTCACCTACACCGTCTCCGATGGCGAAGGTGGCACCGATACGGCCACCGTTTCGGTAACGGTCAACGGAGAAAACGACGATCCCACAGGTACGCCCATTACCGATCAGGTCAGTCAGGACAGTGACGTCGTCAGTCTCGATGTCTCGGGCAACTTCTCCGATGTCGATGGCGATACGCTGAGCTTTAGTGCCACTGGTCTGCCGCCGGGATTGTCGATTGATCCGGTCAGCGGTGTGATTTCGGGCACCGTCGATTCCAGTGCCTCGGCCGGCGGTCCCTACAGCGTCGTGGTCACCGTCGACGATGGCAACGGCGGCACGGTTCAGGAAGCCTTTACCTGGAACGTCGCCAACCCCGGACCCACGGCTACCCCCGACACAGACAGCACCGACCAAAATACCAGTCTTTCGGGCGACGTCCTGACCAACGACAGCGACCCCGATGGCGACGCGTTGACGGTTACCGAAGTCGGCAACCTGATGGGCACTTCACCTGCCAACGTTGGCGTACCATACGCCGGTACAGCGGGCGGCCTGTTCACCGTCAACAGCGACGGCACATACACGTTTGATCCCAACGGCGACTTCGATTACCTGGCCGTCGGCGAATCGGTCGACACCCTGATCACCTACGAAATCCAGGATGCGGATGGCGCATTCGACGCTACGACCGTTGTCATCACCGTCAATGGCACCAACGACAACCCGGCGGCCGTCGGCACAATTCCCGATCAGGCCAACCTCGATGCCGATAACACTTCCGTCGATGTCACCGGCTTCTTCTCTGATGCTGACCTCAGCGACACGTTGACGTATTCGTCCAGCGGATTGCCCGCCGGATTGTCCGTCGATCCCGCCACCGGCTTGATCAGCGGCACCATCGACAGCAGCGCATCCCAGGGTGGAGTCGGCGGAGTCTACTCGGTCACGATCAACGCCACCGACGATCACGGACAATCGGTTGATCAAACATTCACCTGGACCGTGACCAACCCGCCACCTGTCGCCGCCGACGATTCGTTCACCATCAACGAAGACACCCTGTTGTCATCCACGGTCGCTTCCAACGACAGCGATCCCGATGGCGACACGCTTACCTACAGCCAGCTGACCAGTCCGGCCAATGGCAGTGTGGTGTTCAACCCCGACGGGTCGTTCACCTACACGCCCGATGCGGACTTTAACGGCAGCGACACCTTCGATTACCAGATCACCGATGCCGATGGACTGACGGCCACCGCCACCGTGACCATTACGGTCGACCCGGTGAACGACGCTCCGGTGGGCACGCCGCTTGCCGATCAGGCCGA
>CAMYKF010000258.1 GCA_947258905.1 uncultured Pirellulaceae bacterium
AGACCACAGACTTGCTTGCCCCGCAACAGACTCCATATCAGGGCCTCGGATTTGGTTGAATTGATTCGGAGTTCCCGCGCTCGTTGTACATTTTGATCCATGCTTTCCATTATAAGAGAGTGGCCCTCCCTAAGAGAGTGGCCCTCCCCGCCATCCCGACAGGTCGGGATTGGCGACCCTCCCGGCGGGAGGGTCACGAGGCTTGCCACTAAATTCGACGAAGAGCCCCCTCTGGTAGGGTCGAGTCCCGGTTTACCGGGACGAGGGGAGAAGTTGACTATTCATGCCCTTTCCCTCCCCGCAAACTCGCAGGCTCGTTTGCCACCCTCCCAACGGGAGGGTGACCTGCGTAACGATCGTTGCAACCGACAAACTTTAGCGGATTCAGCGGAGCAAAGGAAACATTCGGCAAACTTTTTGCGATTGCAGGAATCGCCAGTAACCGATTCACACAAAGAACGCACAGATTCCGTTTTAACGTCTCGAACCCGACAATGAACAAGGTTGACGCCATGACCGCCCACATCCTTTCGCGAATCCACGTCGCCTTGCTGACCACTCTTGTGATGGGCTGGCTGACAATGCCCTATACAGCATTCGGTCAGGCATTTGGTGTCGAGTTGAACAATACGATGATGCCGGCGTCAGGAGGTATGGGCGGAACCAGCATCGCCCAGCCCCAGGATTTGCTATCGGCCATTAATGGCAATCCAGCGACCATGACCCAGTTTCGCGGTACGCAATTCACTTTTAGTGGCGGTTGGGCCGAGGCGAATTATGACCTCGCTCATACGGGCAACGGGGATCTGCCGGGCATTGGACCGTTTGAGTCGGCGTCAGGGACGCCTGGCACCTCACTGGGCAACATTGGTGTCACCCAGGATATGACGGTTTTGGGATTGCCGGTGACGGCGGGCGTGGCCCTTGTTACGACAGCTGGTTTGGGGGTCGATTTCGCGGCTGAACCCAACTCCAACAACTCGGCCTTGACGCTGCAAATCCTGAAATTCATGCCTGGTGTCGGCGTAAAACTGACCGATCGGCTCTCGGCGGGAGCAAATTTCGCGGTGGAAACGAGTACTTTCGACGGGTTGTTTGTCGGCAGCTCCAAAGCAACTCCGGCTTTCGCCGCCCGTGGTAGCCTTGGATTGAACTACCGCGTCAATTGTCGTACACGAATTGGGGCTTACTACCAGACCGAAGCCAGATTTATCCACGAAGACGCCATTGTGCTACAGCCGTTCGCCGGATTGCCGGGCCGACCAGTCGACGTGATCGCGGAACTGCCACACAACATCGGTTTTGGCTTCGCGAATGACAGCCTGGCCAATGGGCGCTTGCTGATCGCGGGCGATGTGCTGTTCAAGTTCTGGCAAAGCGCCAGTCTGTTCGATGCGATTTGGAAGGATCAACTAGTCGTGCAGCTAGGCGCCCAATACTCGTTGCCGCGAGTCAAACTGCGAGCAGGTTACGTGTGGGCCGATGAACGGATGGTCGATGTTCCGGGCAACGTGATTAGTGGTATTACGCCTCCGGGAGCCGCCAACGCGATCCAGTATATTCAGGGCCTCGCTTCCAACATCAACCAGCACCGGCTGAGTGGCGGGATTGGCATTCCCAACGTGCTGCCCGGCGTCGATATGGATTTCTTCGGCGGAACCATGTTTGAGGCCACCGAAAACTATGGCCTGACGTCTGCTCGCGTCAGTAGCTACTACCTGGGCGGCGGCTTCACCTGGCGGTTTAACCGCGGTTCCGGTTGCCATTTGACAGCCAACGATTGGTGCGGTGTTGCCGGCAACAACTCCTATCAAAACCGTTGTGGCCAGTCTGGTTGCCAAGGCCAGTGCGATTGCGCCGGCGGTTGCCAAAGTTGTGATCAGCCTGCTACGCAGTCTATCGATTCGCCCGCAGCTCAACAGAATACTGCATCGGGCTACTACGACACGGAGTAGGCCGGAGTAAGCCTGTTGATGTCTAATACCGTTGTCCAAGTGGATGTGCCCTGCTACCTGGGCACAGGAACATTGGTTCCGTTTCGCTGATTGAAATCCGCGTCGATCTGTTCCACCAGATCGGTCATCGGTTCGATCGGGTCAGGAGACCCGTCCCCAACTCTCGTCCTTCTTGTGTTGCGGTCACCTGACCTCCCCGGTCGACAAACTGCCGCGGCCGGTCCCGACATCGAGGGTAATATTCGCCGCTTGAAAAAAAAATCAAAATCTGCAAACGCCCGCCACTGACTCGACCCCAGGGTGTCAGTCAGGCGGGCCTTTTTATTTGCTGCGCCTGTGCAGAATCGGCAAAAAGTAGACGGCGTTTTGACTTACCCTTCGGCGACTCCTTATAGTGACCGACTCAGTCGGAACGTCGGCATTATTGCCGACTATTCTTTTCATGACACAGGCCTTGCCCCCGGGCATCAGACAAAAGTAGAGGACACGTCCATGCTATGCAAACATTTGTTGGCAGCGTGCGCATTGGTGATGATGTTCACCGCGTATTCGCTCGCCCAGGAAACGGAAACAGAACCACAGCTTGATCTAAGCCCCGACGAAAAAGCCATCGCCGACAACGCGGCGGCATTCGTCAAGGCATTCAACGAAGCCGACGCGGCAACGATTGCCGGCCTGTTCACTGAACAAGGCGAAATGTCGGTCGACGGCGAAACCATCGCCCAGGGACGAAAGGCCATTGAAGAGCAATATGCGGCGTTCTTCCAGGAACACCCTGACGTTGTAATGAGTGTGCATATCGATTCGATCCGCCAGGTGACTCCCAACATGGTCATTGAAAAGGGCGTCAGCGAAATTGTTAACGATGCGGACGACAGTGTGGTTGACGTGTACACCTGTGTGCATGTCAAGGAAGGTGATCAGTGGCGCACTGTCTCGACCGACGTGAAACAGGAATTTGTCGATCCGGAGTACGACTGGAAAGCCGAACTGGGATATCTGGTCGGAACCTGGGAGGCATCCAAAGAGGATTGGCGCGTGGAAACGAAGTTCTCATGGGTTGCCGGCGGCGAATTCCTGCGACGCGATTTCAAGGTGTTTGAAGGCGACGAGGAAACCAGCAAGGGTATGCAGGTCATTGGCTGGGACCCCATCGAGGGTGCCGTAACGTCATGGGTTTTCACCTCCGACGGCGGTCACGGGCGCGGCTGGTGGAATCGCGAAGGCCAGCAGTGGGTGGTCACCGCAGAATCGATGACGCCCGAAGGTGAATTGATTACTGCCACAAATCTGTTTACGCCAGTGGACAACGACCAGTTTCGCTGGCAGTCGGTTAATCGGGCGGTATCGGGAACTGCGCTGGAAGACAGCGATCCGATTCGTGTGAAACGCACAGCCAGTAGCGATCAAGGTAGTCGCTAGAACAACAGGAGAATCATCATGAAAAATATCTATATCGGACTTTTGATCGGACTGTTGTTCGCCTTTGCAGCAGAGGATGCTCTGGGTCGTGGCTTTGGCGGTCGTCGCGGTGGCGGTGGCGGTGGCGGCATGCGCGGCGGCGGTGGTATGGCGCGTGGCGGTGGCGGCATGCAACGTGGCGGTGGCTACCGCGGCGGCGGAGGCATGGCACGTGGCGGTGGCGGGTACAATCGAGGCGGCGGCAACTATCGCGCGCATAACAGTTTCAATCCCGGCATGCAGGCTCGACCACGCAACATGAGCGGACCGAACCGTCAAGCCGGCAGTCGTACGTGGACCGGCCAAAATGGCGGTTCGGTGTCGGTCGGTGGCGCAGCAGGAGGTCGCACGGGTCCCCGCGGCGGTCAGGTTGGTGGCGCCGTTGGTGGAAGACAAATCACGACCCCGGGTGGGCGCACGGTGACTAGCGGACGAGGTGGGGCTGCTGCACGTGGAGCGGGAGGTACGGTAGCCGGAACTCGCGGCGCCGGACGCGGTGTCTCGGGAACACGTGGGGCGGCAGCGCAAGGCGCGCGTCGCGGTGGGGTCCATAATCCGGCAACCGGAAATGGTCTTGGCCGGTACAGTCGCGGTGCGGCGGTCCGCGGGGGAACACGTGGCGCGGTGGCAGCAGGTCACCGGACTCGCGCGGTGGCCGTTGGCAACGGCCGCGCGAGGGCGGCCGGAGTGCGTACTGGATTTTATGGCCGCTATCCCGGTTGCCGAAACTGGTTCGGCGGTGGCTGGTGGGGACGTTATCCGGGTGCCTGGCGACCGGGTGGCTGGGGCCGGGCTGCATTCTGGACCGGCGTTGCCGTGGGCAGCGTATCCGGACTTTACAATTGGTGGGGCTGGCCCGCGCCGGTCTATGCCGAGTACCCGGTCTACGGCAGTACCTGCGGCGACGTCTACTACGACTACGGCAACACGATCGTCTACGAAGGCGACAATGTTTACTACGGTGGCGATGAAGTTTGCACGGCCGATCAGTACTACAGCGATGCCGTGGAAATCGCCGATGCCGGTACCGCCGACGTCAGCTCCGAAGAGGAATTTCGGTCGCTGGGCGTGTGGGCCATGGTGCAGGGCGACGAAACGGAATCGGACAAGATCCTGCAACTTGCCATCAACCAGCAAGGAGTCGTGCGTGGCAACTATTTCGACGCCATGACACAGACGAACCTGACGATTCAGGGTTCCGTGGATCAGGAATCCAAGCGGGTTGCCTGGACGATTGGCGAGAATTCCGAGACCGTGTACGAGACCGGCCTCAACAACCTGACGCGGGACGAAACGCAAATGCTGATCCACCGCGGCAGCGATACGACGGAGCAATGGGGCCTGGTGCGACTGGAAGATCCGGGCGACGAAGCGTCTGACGGATAGTCGCAAGATACCATTAACCAAAAACGGGCGCTGTCGAGTCTGTTCGGCCGCGTCCGTTTTTTATTTTCTCGTTGTCGTTGTTGTCATCGTCGTCGCTGTCGGAGGCAGCAGCAACGCCTGTCGCGTGATTGCAAATTGCAAAAAGAAAATTGCAGATTGACGGCCTCGAGCAGCCTGCCCGATCTGCCCTCGCTGGCGCGTCGGGCTATTGTTGTCTTTCCCCGTCGTTATCGTCGTCGTCGTTGTCGTCGTCGTTGTCGGCAGGCACTAGAGGGCCTTTCAAAACCCGTTCTGTCGTATTTCTGAGCCGATCCCGGCGCGCCGGGACTAAATAAAAACTCATTTCAAACGGAGCGCAGATTTTGTCTTTGGTGCCACTGCTGGCTTGCCCAGCAGTGTTGACCCCACAAAAACCGGCAAATTCTGCACTGCTAACAAGTTAGCAGTGGCACCCCACCCAAGACGCGCTCCGATTTTGCCTTGGACCTATTTAGCCGCGGGTATTTGAAAACACCGAGCGAAAATTGAATGCCACCCGACGCTAGCGCGTTCGGCTCAGGTTTTGAAATGCCCTCTAACTAAAAGCTCTTGCTCGATGATGTTCGCGTACATCAGTGCTCGGACGACACGGAGGAGGTCGTCCCTCCGGAGGGACCGGCTACGTCCGGTCCGCCTTTTACGAACAGGAACGCGTTGCGCGGACGACACGGAGGTCGTCCCTCCTGAGCCAAGTCGTTGCAAATTGCAAATTAGCAACCCGCTGCCAGCCAGCAACTTCTGCCTTCGACATTCCTTGTTCGATATTCTGCGGTTCCGTTCGTCGCCAGGTTAAGATTGAGGGTGAAGTTAAAGTTTAGGTTGATGTTAAAGTTAAAGTTGAATGTCTTTCCTGCCACCTACAGCCTACAGCCTCTTTCACTCCACCCAGCCCAGCACATCACGGATAATGCACCAGCGTGGTTTTTTCGTCCGCTGCTCGATCCCGAGGATCCAGTAGTCGTAAAGATCCTGCCACGTTCCGTCGGCCTTTTTGAGCACCATCCAGTCTTCGAGAAACTGATCAAACTCGCTGTCGCCGCTCAAATAGTACAGTGGCACACGAGTCTTGCCCTGCAGCGGGTTGGTGACGGTGAACCGAGGGTAGCGTAGTGTCCAGGCGTATCCCTTTTCCGCGCTAATGACCAGACCGTCCACCCCTTCCAATTCGCCTTGAAAGAATTTATCGGGTGATTCGAGCTCAACCAGGCTGATATGTTCCGGCAGGGTCTTGGGTGCGTTCTCGGCAAAGAAGCTGCCTTTGAGCACGCCGAAGGTCACTTCGGGCAGTTTGCGAATCTGTTCGCGGCTCTGGAATTCGCCCTTGCGAAAGTCGGGTACGACCAGAGCCAGTGTCAGTTCCATATAGGGATCCGCGGATGCCAACAATTCCGCTTGCTTCACCGTTCCTTCAAACGCCGACATAAGTACATCAAAGCGGCTGTCACGCAGGTGTTCCTGAATCAGACCCCATTGGATGGGTACAAACGTAATGTCGACTCCCAGATCATCGGCCAGCAACCACGCCATCTCCACGTCAAAGCCGATTAACTTCTTTGGTTCGTTTGGCTTTTCCACAGCCCGGAAATAGCAAAAAGGCATCTTGGATGGGTCGTAACCAACACGCAGTACGCCGCGGTTGCGAATTTGCTCGATACGCGACTGGCCGCTGGTCGCCGACTCAGCCTGCGAATCTTCGACGAGTTGCACTTTGGAGTTGGGTCGCAGATCCGGGAACAGCGGCTGACGTGCAGTGATCAGGTTTTCGCGCGAATAGGTATCCTGAAAACTCGTTTGCAGGTAGATGCGAATTCCCAATGCGGCCAGTCCGATCAGGGCCACCGATACGATGGACGTCACCAAAAGACGCGTCCAGTGAAACTTCGCCACTCCGGCTAACATGCATCCCACCACAATCGTAAAGGCCATCAGGTGCATCGTTTTCATCAAATCACCAAACCTCGCCGCCACGACCCCGGAAGCGAGGAAGAGGTTAAAAATATCCGCTGGCAGTTCTGCCAGTTCGAGCAACAGGGGAATTGTAATCACGGGCTTGGCAAATGCGCCAATCAGCCCGGTTCCCATCAGTGCCGGCATTTGGTCAGCATCGATGCTCGCACCATAGAACCATGCAGCGAAGGGGATGAAAATCAATCCGACGATGCGCCCGATATCCGGGAATGGATAGGCCAGTGGCACCAGATATTCCGGGTCAGCGACGTCATCATCACCGGCGGCATCGGTCAACTGGACTCGCATTTCTCGAATCGCTTCGATCATCATTGGCAGGACGACAAAGGTGTTGCCGATGACGAACGCAGTGATCAGCGGATTGCGGGCGGCCCGGGTAACTTGCATGAACGTAAAGGGAGTAACTGCGGCTACGAAGGCGGGCAAGATGACAAACGACAACAGGATCGCGGCGGCGCCATAGGTCAAAAGGTACCCCTGGATCAACCGAAACTGTTCCATTTCAATGGTCCCGGCGGTGTGAGCCACGATTCCAAACATCCCCAGCGGCGTCAACTTCACCACCAGTTTGTTAAGTCGCCCCAGCGCCTCGACGATTACATCCAGCGGATCCAGCAGCCCGGCCTTGTCAGGCATGCCGATCAGGGCAATCCCCAGGCCAATACTGAAGACTACCACAGCGGGAATCGAATTTTCGACGAGCGACCGAAACGGATTGGAGGGAACAAACAGGTTCAGCCAGTTGATGACTTCGGGCTCTTCCACAAATCGCGAGCTAAAAAAAGAACCGGCTTCCCAAGCCGGAAATGCCTGAGCCATAATGAAAAGGCATACCAGCCCGATCGCCCACAATCCCAACAGCACCACCAGCCCGGTTCGCAGCAATTGTTTGCCGGATTCGATCGTCAGCCGACCGATATTGGACATGAGCGACAAGGCGATATACGGCAGCACCGCCATCTGCAGCAGGCCCACATAGACATCGCCGATCCATTTGGTCCAGTTGGTGGTGTCGCCAAAGAACAGCCCCCACGCAACACCCGCCACCAGACCGATCACAATCCATGTTGTGAAACTCGGCCGCTTCTTTTTGTCATTGGAAGGCGAATTATCAGTCATCCATTACACCCCGCGAGCGCGAGAGTCCGGATAGCAGTCATTGCGGTGGAAATCCTTGTCCTTGTCATTGTCATTGTCTAACGCATGCTGCGGACCGCCACAAGCACGATGACCAAGGACAAGACAAGGATGATCATGAATTATCAGGCGTTGCCCGCAAACGCCCATCCAGACCTACCATCTTCGCAGATTTGTGGGCGAACCGGGCAAGTACCACGGCGGATATCCGGGAGGCAGGCATCTCCTCAAATCACTGCGCAGAATCCCAAACGGGTAGGAGTGGCGATAACTGTAAGTGCCAAATCGATAACGGCGGAAAGCAGACCGGTCCAGGTACGATGATGACTTGCCATAGGCCCGGATCGCACAATCAAGACGTGACGAATAATGCGGATCGTAAAAACGCGGGATCGACAAACCGTCGTACCCCCACCGGCTGCCATAGAATAGATTGGCTTCGGAAGCCAGCCGCACCGGAAAGCGATTGCTGTGGATCAACGGCGATACAGGTCGGCGATTAAAGTCGAATCGAAAATAGCCCGGATCCCAGTACAACGTGGCATGCAGCAATCCATAGCGGTCATCCAAATCGCCGAATTCCAGATAATCGCAAGTCCAGTCATGGCTGCCGGCGGCGGTGGCGGTGGATACCAGCCGGGTGCGGCTCTGTCGGGCCTGGTTCAGCGCTTGACATTGCAGGATGAATCGGGATTCCTCCAGCGAAATCACTTCGATTTGCTCCTGGCAATCCTGCATTTGATATTCCAGTGACTTGATCCGCCGGCTAACCGATTCGATTTGCCGCGCTTCGCCCGCGGCCAGCGTGGCCCGCAGTCGCGTGGCCACCTGCCCCTCGCTGCCGGGCGCATTTACGGCCTGGCGGGCCGCCTCCAGACGTTTCAGCAACTCGTCCTGCATGGCCAGCTGAACTTTAAAGGTTCCTCGTTGTCCGTTCAGTTCGAAGATTCGGCGGCGCAAGTCGACAAGGTGTTTTAGACACTCAAGGTCGGCGAGGACTTCTTCCGGCCAGTCGCAATGGGTTGTCAGTTGTTTCCCGGATGTCAACCGTGGCTCGGTTGTTTCCAGTTGCGAGGCAAGTGCATCAGCGGATTGTTGCAGCAATTCCATTCGCTCGCGTTCGGCCGCCAACGCTTCTTCGGCCATCTCGACCTGTACCCGGGCACGATCCAGTTCTTGCGCAGAGGCATGACCACCTTCATGCAGTTCTTCCACGGCCGAAAAGTTTTGCTGATGCCGCGCCAGTTCCAGTTCAGCCAGCCTGAGCCGGCTGTCAGCCTGGGCCTCCTGGTGGGCGACTCGCCATGCAGCCGGCAACAGTTCTTCGTGGGTTTGTACCGACACGGCGGTGCGCCCGGCATCCGGATTCCACGCGACCGAATTGAAAACCTGTTCATAAGCCGGCGTTCCAGTCGATGATTGCTGCGCGTTTTCCGTTTCCAGTTGCAGCAAGGTCAGTTCTGCCTCGGCGACTCGCAATTTCAACTTCGCCTGATGACTCCAGTGTTCGGGTACCGCGTCGGAATTCGAGTAATCCTTGTATAGCTGCTCGGCCTTTTCAACTTTTTCCCGGGCCTGCCCTAACCATTCGCGTTGGGGATTAGCGCTGTGTGAAACCAGCCGCGCGGGAACGGCCGCGCTGTCCGTCTGCTGTTCGGCGACTTCAATCCAGCCCACCAGCCTGATCGAGCCGGGCAAATACAGCTTGTGGACCGTTTCAGCGGCAGGCACCGAATGCCCCTCAAGGTCATTCGTGCGCGCCAGCGCATGCTGCGTGAATTGCTGAAACTCGGCCAGTGCGGCCCGTTGTTCTTTCAGGCCATCCACAACGACTTGCTGCCGAGACAACTCCAGCCACGACGCAAAGCCGCGTTCCCGCAACGAGCTGACTTGCTCGAGATTGAATGCTTCCTGCGCCAAGCGGGCGTCAACCAGTTCCAGCAAGGCCGAGTTGGCCTGCGCCACGCGGTTCATTTCCTCATTGGCGGGATGGTCGGCGGGACTGGCGAGTGGAAGCAGGGCGCAAAACGAAAACACCAGTGCACAACTCAGCGCACCCTGAACCGGGATCGGAAACCTGGACATCACGAAACTCAATCGACAGAAGAGAAATTGCCATCAGGGGGAGCAATTTCCACGGTAATCGGCGGTTTGCCCGTTGTCAAAAACCCAACGCCGCCCGCTCGCTTTGGCAACAAGCCCGGAATATCCCCCTCTTTGCCAATGGGCGCAGAATACCCCCCCTTTGGCAAAGAGAAAAACACAAATCCCCCCTTTGCCAAAGGGGGGTTAGGGGGATTCACCATCAGGAGTTTTGATTTTCGTTGGCCGAATCCAACCCGGCGTTTATCAGCGACCGCGTCGGCAAGCCTTGTCGGCGCAAAATAATCCCCCCTTTCGCAAAAGGGGGGCAGAGGGCGTTTCGTCAATCCAGGTTTGCCGCGATTCACCAGGCAGGATATTACCGGCCGCGTCGACGGGCCTTGGCAATACCGACGATCCCCCAGTCGGGAGCTTGCTGCAGGGCATTGGCCCGGGCCTCGTCACTGTTACGACCTTGTACCACGACTTGTCTGCCCATGCTCCAATCCCCGTTGGGCGGTACCATATCTACCTTCCACAGATCGAACAGGCCGGCGTTGTAAGCCTGCGTTTGCAGCTGCAGCTGCTGAACCCGGGCAATCTGCCCCAGCTGCTGGTTGCGTTGCATGTCCAGGGCCAATTGCTGGTTTTGGGCCATGTCGGGGTTGTTGGCCATGGATTGCGATTGTGCCCGCAAATTAAAGGACTCTTCTTCTTTGGCTTCCTCATCGTTTGCACCGTGAGCAGCCGCCCAACGTTCCCACGAGGGTTGCAGCGTTGCTTCGTCGGCCTGCGAGAACAGAAACAGCGGTACAACGTAGGTACCTCCGCCTTCCAGTTCCAGCAACACACCATCCACTTTGTAGGTTTTGCTGCGGGCACCGCCTGCCTGTCGATTCATCCAGCTCATCAGATCGCGTTTGCTTTCCAGTTCCGCACCTTCAAAATGGCCGACTACTCTGGGGATCATCTCCTGGTAAACACCAGGCAACTCATCATAGCGTTCCCCGTTGACCTCGATTCTCCCAAGGTTTCGTACAAGCGTGACTTCACGCTGGGCAAAATCCACAACGCGGGCATTGACCTTCAAACCGCTACGCATGTTCCAGGGTCGCATGCCATCGTCGCTGGCGTTCATGGCATCCTGTGCTTCCTTGGACTTCACATAAGCCTGGTCGTCTTCGGACAAATCGCTCAGAGCCACCTTGACCAGTTGGCCATCATCCTGCTGTACAATGACCTGCGTGCTGCTGGAGGCGATCATTTGGCCCGTGAACGTGTAATGCCCGTGAGCACCCGTCCACTCGCGGCTTTCTGTTTGGGCAGTGGCAGGTTGCCCAAAAACGGCGAGCAGGAAAAGACATACGACAATACGAAACGCGGCCATCGAGCTCACCTCTAAGATCTGGGTCCGGATTTGGGTTGGTTTTCAACAGCTCATTATAGCCCCGCCACGGTCCGTGGTAAAACGTTCACACGGAACTCCGTGGGCTGGACCACGATGCTGGCAACCGGTGGCGGCGGGCAGCCCGGCGAGCCGTCAACACGCTGACGCGCGGCGCGCCCTATAGCACAATGTTGGGTCCCGCCCCGGTTTATGACCCCGATAGCCAATGCCCTGGAGACGGTTATTCGGTGATCTCAAAGGCCAGCAGACTGACATCATCGGCGAACTGGTTGCCACCGGTCCATTGACGCAAGGACTCGATCACGTGGTCGATGGATTCACCCGGCGTCTGACCGGCCGAGCGACCCAGCGAATCCCGGAGCCGTTTCATTTCAAAGGGCTCCTCGTCGGGGCTGAGTTGTTCGCTCACTCCATCCGAAAGGAACACGATCCGCTCGCCCGGTTCCAGCGGGATTTCGTGAGTCTCGAATTCGGCGTCCACAAACATACCGATAAGGTGACCGGGATAGGTATAAGTTTCCACGTCGCCGCGAGCACTCACCTTCAGCGGACCGGGGTGACCAGCACTAACAAACTTCAGCGTCCGTTGCTGCAGATCGATGACGCCGTATATCAGGGAGAAGAAGTTCATCCCGTTCTGCTCCATCGGAAACATCTGGTTCAACTTGCACGCAACGCTCGCAGGATCTTCCGGGCCCCAGCCATTTTGTTCGGAAGTCTTGCGGAGAACCAGCGACTCCTCGAGGTGATTGGGCATCAGATTGCGTGTGGCAGCAACCGACAACAGCGACGCCGGTACTCCATGACCACTGGCATCCAGCAGCCACACCACGACATAGCGGTCGTCGATAGGAAAGATATTCAGGGAGTCGCCGGCCAGTTCGTCGCAGGGCACATTGCGCCACGCTACGGAACAACCCGGAATGTTCAGACTGTGCTCCGGCAACAACGTCTGCTGGATCCGTGCCGCCGCTTCCAAATCCCGCTTCATACGCTTGTTGACCCGCGACAACTCGTCATTCTTTTGTTGCAAGTCGGCGGTCAGACGCTGAATCATCAAGTGCGAGGAAACTCTGGCAATGACTTCCTCAGCCTGAAATGGCTTCGTGATATAGTCGACCGCACCCAGTTCCAGTCCCTTGACCTTGTTGTCGGTTTCGCTTAGAGCCGACATGAATACGACCGCCGCGCCCGTTGTCTCGGGATCCGCCTTCAGCCGCCGACACGTTTCAAAGCCGTCCATCCCCGGCATCATGATATCCAGCAGGATCAACGAAGGATGTGTTTTGACGGCCGTCGTGATCGCTTCCTCACCGGAACGGGCAATCAGCAGTTGACATGTTTCGCCAAATTCCGGCTGTAAGGTTTGAAACAGCACCTGCAGGTTGGTCGGGTTGTCATCCACCATCAGGATCACGGTGTCCGATGGGGCAAGTTGGTTGATGGTGGTGTCAGGCGACATGTTGTTTGGATCTGGGGGGGGGTACGAACACGGTTGGCAGGGCCCGCGATGTGCGCGGAATTATGACGGATGATACTTGCCCTGATACGAATCACGTCCGGCAAATTCCTCATCCACCTCTCGCAGAATGCCTGGTTTATCCTGAGCCCACTGGGGTCCCAGGAAATATCGCGGCGGTGCCTCGCCGCTGATCCGCTCAATGATAATGGAATCGGGAAGCCGTTCCAGAAAATCGATCAGGGTCTGCACATACGTGTCACGATCCATCAACTCCACCTGGCCGCGCTGCACCTGGTCGGCCAGCGGCGTGTCGTGGACGGCGTAAAGGTTATGGATTTTGACGGCGTCCAGCTGCAATCGGGCGACTTCGGCAGCGGTGGCCATCATGTCGTCGTGCGTCTCGCCGGGCAATCCCAGCATGATATGGGCGCAAATGTCAAAGCCCCGATCCCGACTTCGCTCGACGGCGTCCAGCATCGAATCGTGATGTTCGCCGCGATTCATCCAGTCCAGCGACTTGTTGTGCATCGTTTGCATTCCGTACTCGACGGTCAGATGCAACCGGCCGGCGAAGTCTTCCAGCAAGTCCAGGACGTCATCCGGGACGCAATCGGCCCGCGTGCCAATCGCCATGGCCACGACCTGGGGATGCGCGGCGGCTTCCTCATACAGTTCCCGCAACCGCTCAACCGGAGCATAGGTATTGGTGGCTGGCTGGAAATAGGCGGTGAAGTGATCGCATTTGTAGCGCAGTTTCAAACGCCGAATTCCCTCATCGATCTGTTGACCAATGCCACCGCGGGGCAGCCGGCGGCTGGGGCTGAAACTGCGATTATCACAAAATGTACAACCGCCTGTCGCAACTGTCCCGTCCACATTGGGGCAGGTGAAACCAGCGTCAATACTCACTCGTTGCACGCGATGGCCGAAAAGCTGCCGTAAATGAAAGTTATAACCGTAATAACGCAATCCGGCCTCGCGCCAGTCGAAACGCTGACCGGGCTCGACAGACGGGTTATTAGTTGACGGCATCTGCGGCCCCGAATACCTTGAAATGTTGGTATTTGCCCAATCCCGGGCTGTGTTCGAGGCAGCCTGCCCCCGACCCCGTCCCATCTTATCAGGAAACAGGAAAAGATCGATGTACGGAGAACTTGTCCCGCTGGGCGGTGGTGACCCGATTCCCTTACTGAAGAAACGTTTGCGGATTGGTCGGCGCGAAGGTTGTGACATTGTGCTCAACTTTGCCAACATATCCGGACACCATGCGCTGATGGAGATCGAGGAAGGCTACTGGTTCATCAAGGACCTGCGCAGCCGCAATGGTATCAAGGTGGATGGCAAACGCATCCTGCAGGGACTCAAGAAGCGAGTCGACCCGGGCGTTGTCCTGTCGATCGCGAAACACGAGTACGAAGTGGCCTACGATCCCACGGAACTGGGCGCCTACGGCTCGCCGCCCCAGGACGAGCAACTGGACAACCTGTTTAACAAGTCGCTGCTGGATCGCGCCGGTCTCGAACGCAAGCAGAGCAAGTAGCAGCAGGTCGCGGGATGCAGGTCGTGAGACTTTCGACCTTGTCGATTCGTCAAATCTCTCACGAGGTTTGCGACAGGTACCTCTCGCGAGATGTCCTGCATGTCCTGCGAACACGATAGCCCGAAGCAGCGGGCCGGCCGGCTTGTAAAGAGTGAATCAGCCATCCTGCTTCGGAGAGCGTGCGCCGTGTTCAAACGCTTTTCATCTCCTTGGACCGGGACACGGATTTGCCGGCCGACCAAGTCCCTGACCTGCCCCGCAAAGTCCGCATCAAAGCAAACCGCTCATCGGTAGTCGAATGCCATTTTGTCAGGGCGGCACGGGGGCGGCGAGACCGGCGGCATGACCAGTGCCAAAAAGCTGGGGCATTTGGGCTTTTCCGGATTGCCTGGCGTTCTGGCACGCCGCTTGCCTATTAGGAGTACGACGGAATTTCACCTGTCAAATCGGTCACGCTGCGCAAACCTCGCGCTTGGCGTTACATGACATAAACCTCAACCACTAAAATCAAATCCGACTCAAGATAAGGAAACAATTATGGCAACTGGCGAAAAAATCATCGGTATCGACCTCGGTACCACCAACTCCGTCGTCTCGGTTATGGATGGCAGCGAGCCGACAGTTATTCCGAATGCGGAAGGTAACCGGCTGACTCCCAGCGTCGTGGCTTTCACAGACGCTGGCGAAGTGCTGGTGGGAGAACCCGCTCGACGGCAGGCAGTCACCAATCCCACCAAGACCGTCTATTCCGTAAAGCGCTTTATGGGCCGGCGTCACAGCGAAGTGCATTCGGAAGAGAAGATGGTGCCCTACAAGATCGTGGGGGACGAAGGCGAATACGTCAAAATCCAGATCGGCGACAAGACCCATACGCCGCAGGAGATCTCCGCCAAGATCGTCCGCAAGCTGAAAGAATCGGCCGAAGCCTACCTCGGCCACACTGTAAACAAGGCGGTTATCACCGTCCCTGCTTACTTTAATGACGCCCAGCGTCAGGCCACCAAGGATGCCGGCCAAATTGCCGGACTGGAAGTCGCCCGGATCATCAACGAGCCGACGGCGGCCGCCATGGCTTACGGTCTGGACAAATCAAAGGAACAGAAGATCGTCGTGTTCGACCTCGGCGGTGGTACCTTTGACGTCTCCATCCTCGAACTCGACGAGGACGAGGCCGGCATGAAAGTTTTCCACGTGATCAGCACCAGCGGCGATACGCACCTGGGCGGTGACGACTTTGACGAAGTCCTGATTCATTACGTGGCGGACGAATTCAAAAAAGAAAACGGCATCGATCTGCGGACCGACGTGATGGCCCTGCAGCGATTGCAGGAAGCTTGCGAAAAAGCCAAGAAGGAACTCAGCTCCGTCCCGCAAACGGACATTAACCTGCCGTTTATCACGGCGGATCAAAATGGTCCCAAACACTTGCAGGTCACCATCACCCGCTCGAAGTTCGAGGAGTTGATCGATCCGCTGGTGGACCGCTGCAAGACGCCGGTCGAACAGGCACTCAAGGACGCCAAGCTGCAACCGGGCGACATTGACGAAATCGTGCTGGTCGGCGGTTCGACTCGCGTGCCCAAGGTCCAGAACATGGTCAAAAAGATCTTTGGCAAGGATCCGCACAAGGGAGTTAACCCCGACGAAGTCGTCGCAGTGGGTGCGGCCATTCAGGCCTCGGTCCTGGCCGGCGACCGCAAGGACGTGTTGTTGCTGGACGTGACTCCGCTGACACTCGGAATCGAAACCGAAGGCGGCGTGCTGACTCCGCTGGTGGAACGCAATACAACCATCCCGACGGAAAAGAAACAGACCTTCAGTACCGCCGCCAATAACCAGACGGCCGTGACCATCATGGTCTTCCAGGGCGAACGCAAGATGGCGTCCGACAACCGTTTGCTGGGCAAATTCGATTTGACCGGAATTCCGCCCGCTCCGCGTGGCGTGCCTCAGATCGAGGTCAAATTCGACATCGACCAAAACGGCATCCTCAACGTGTCCGCCAAGGACCTGGGGACCGGCACCGAGGCCAATGTCGAGATCAAGGAATCGTCCGGACTGTCCGAATCCGAGATTCGGAGGATGCAGTCCGATGCCGAAGCGCATGCCGACGAAGACCGCCGCAAGCTGGAACTGGCTATGGCCCGCAACGAGGCGGAACACATGGTGCTGGAACTGGAAAAAACCATGACCGAGCACGCCGACAAACTGAGCGATTCCGACAAGGCACCCATGGAATCGGCCATTACCAAGGTGCGCGAAGCGGCCAAGGGCGACGACGCCGACGCCATCAAGAGTGCCGTCAGTGAACTCGAACAGGCTTCGCACGCCTTCAGCAAGGCCATGTACGAAAGCGCCGCACCCGACGGCTCGGCGCAGACCGCCGGTGCCGAATCGACCACCGATTCTTCCGCCGCCGATGACGAAGCGATCGATGCCGAGTTTGAGGTCAAGAACGACTAAACGCGGCTCGTCGTTTCACGAATACCTGTCGGTCCCCCGTCAATGACGGGGGTCCTCGACCGTTATTTCCTGCGCATCCATTTGCATTAACCAACCCTGTATTTTCACAAAACCATGACTTTTCGATTCGACAAACTGACCACCAAGGCCCAGGAAGCTCTGGCCGCTGCCCAGTCATCAGCCACGTCACACGGCAACCCGGAAATCTCCGTGCTGCACTTGCTGTCCGAATTGCTGGCTGAGTCCGACGGCATTGTGCGTCCACTGTTGCAAAAACTGAATGCTCCGATCGACCAGCTGCAAAGCATGGTTCAATCCGAACTGGACCGGTTGCCATCGGCTTCCGGCGGCAGCAACCCGGGGATCGGCGGAGAGTTGCGTACGGTGCTGGATCGTTCGGCCACGTTGGCGGACGAAATGCAGGACGAATTTGTTTCCACCGAACATCTGATGCTGGCTCTGAGCGAGGTTGAGTCCGCGGCCAAAAGGATCCTCAAACTCAACGGCATTGAACGCAAGGATCTCGTCGCGGCTCTGGATCAAGTCCGTGGCACGCAACGGGTAACCGACCAGCACCCCGAAGCCAAGTATCAGGCACTCGAAAAATACACGATCGACCTCGTGGAACTGGCCCAGCAAGGCAAGCTGGATCCGGTTATCGGCCGCGACGCGGAAATTCGCCGCGTCATTCAGGTCCTGTCGCGACGCACCAAGAACAATCCGGTGCTGATCGGCGAACCGGGTGTAGGCAAGACGGCGATCGTTGAAGGACTGGCACTGCGAATTGTGCACAATGATGTGCCGCAAAGCTTGCGCGACAAGCGCGTCCTTGCACTGGATATGGGTGCGTTGATTGCCGGAGCCAAATTTCGGGGCGAATTCGAAGACCGTCTTAAATCGGTGCTCAAGGAAGTTACCGAATCAGAAGGCCAGATCGTTCTGTTTATTGATGAATTGCACACCGTCGTCGGGGCCGGAGCAGCTGAAGGCGGGAGCGATGCAGCCAACTTGCTCAAGCCGGCTCTGGCTCGCGGCGAGCTGCACTGCATCGGTGCAACCACCCTGGACGAATACCGCAAGTACATTGAGAAGGACGCCGCTCTGGAACGCCGCTTCCAGCCGGTTTACGTCGGAGAACCGACCGTCGACGATACGATCTCGATCCTCCGCGGACTCAAGCAGCGATATGAAACGCATCACGGCGTGCAAATCAAGGACTCGGCACTCGTCGCCGCCGCCGAACTTGCCAATCGCTACATCACCGACCGATTCCTGCCCGACAAGGCCATTGACCTGGTCGATGAGGCCGCCAGCAAATTGGCGATGGAACTGGATAGCGTGCCCCAGGAAATCGACGAGGTCCAGCGACGGCTGACACAACTGGAACTGGCCGCCCGGCAGTTGGAAAGCGAAGACGACGAAGGCGTGCAGAAGCGTCTGGAAGACGTGCGCACCGAGATGGAAGAGAAACGCCGTGAACTGGCCAGTCTGCGCGAACAATGGGAAGCCGAAAAGATGGGCGTCGGCGACGTGCGCAAAGTCCGAGAGCAGTTGGCCGCCGTCGAACATCAATTCGACAAACTCGATACCGAAATCAAAACCAAACAATCTTCCGGTTTCACCGTCGACGAAGATGCCTACCGGAAACTCTATGAACTGGACACACAAAAACGCCAGCTCATCAATCAGATTGAGGCCAGTGAGAAGAAGGCGGGCGAGGAGCCATCCGAAGCCGAACCCAAAAAACGACTGCTCAGTGAACGGGTCACCGAGGAGGAGATCGCCGACGTCGTCAGTGCGTGGACCGGCGTCCCCGTGTCCCGCATGATGGAAACGGAAAAGGCCAAACTGCTGGTCATGGAAGAGCGTTTGCACCAGCGGGTGATCGGCCAGAATGAAGCCGTGGAGGCCGTCTCCAATGCCGTCCGCCGCAGCCGCAGCGGTCTGCAGGATCCCAATCGACCGATCGGTTCGTTCCTGTTCCTTGGCCCTACCGGCGTGGGCAAGACGGAACTTTGCAAGGCACTGGCCCAGGTCATGTTCGACGACGAAAACGCTATGGTGCGAATCGACATGAGCGAATACATGGAACGCCATGCCGTATCGCGGCTCATCGGGGCCCCTCCCGGATACGTGGGCTATGAGGAAGGCGGCAAGCTGACCGAATCGATCCGCCGCCGTCCCTATGCGGTGATTTTGCTGGACGAAATCGAGAAAGCGCATCCGGATGTCTACAACATCCTGCTGCAAATCCTCGACGACGGCCGGCTGACCGACAGCCAGGGTCACACCGTGGATTTCACCAACACGATCATCGTGATGACCAGCAACGTGGGCAGTCCGGCGATTTCGCGGATTAGCGAGGAAGGCGGCAGCCAGAAGGAAATCAAGGCCGCCGTCGACGAAGCCGTCCGCGCACATTTTGCTCCCGAACTGCTCAACCGTATCGATGACATCATCGTGTTCCACCCGCTGCAGCGGGACCAGATTCGAAAAATCGTCGACTTGCAAGTCGATCGACTGGCCAACATGCTGGCCAGCCAGAATCTGGAACTGGAAGTCACCGACGCCGCGCGACAGGCCATCGCCAACGAGGGCTACGATCCGCGTTACGGTGCCCGTCCGCTGAAACGGGTCATTCAAACTCGTTTGCAGAACCCGCTAGCCGAGGAACTGTTGCGCCGCGACTACGGCGAGGGCTCAACGATAAAAATCGATTTCGATGGCGACGGATTTGTGTTCGACATTGTACCGGCTGGTGAATCGGTTGCGGCAGGATAGATGCTCTTTCATGGTAACTCGTTCGGCGGAAATCACCCTCATCACTGACGGGTTCACAATCGTCGTCGTCGTCGTAATCGGCCCTCGGTTGTGCCCGGGCATATTTGCGTCACAATTTGATTCGGGCTCATGGCTACATCGCACGGAGGTAATTACAGCATGTCACTTGC
>CAMYKF010000259.1 GCA_947258905.1 uncultured Pirellulaceae bacterium
GCGGCATCAGCCGACGCTCACCCGGTTTGCGTGCGCCAAAGAAATGCTCGAACAGGTTGTCGAGTTCCGGCGGCAACGTGTTGACGACTTTCTCAAGGCGGTTTTCCAATTTCATGAGTTTTCTCCTCTCTGTTCCGGACTGCCAAAATGGCAGTTAAGTTGCGTGTTACAACCTTGTATCACGCAACGACCGTGCCAAACCACGAGTTGCCCATTTTCGCTTGCGAATCAAGGTGATTATCAGGCCTGCGGCGTCCAAAACCGTTCCGGGGAAATCCCTGAACGCAGGCGAGCAAGCTGACAAAGACGAGGCGCTGGAGAGGCGGCTACTGCAGCCGACCGTTGGCGCTTGCAGGCAGCGCGTCACCGAAACTGAATACAACCCTGACAGTCGCCGCGAGGGCGGCAGGATGGCGCGTAGTGAAACATCGCCGGCGCGCGGTCTCGGTCTTTCGCTGAAGACGTTTTAATGGGTCGCGGGGGTTCACAGTGCCGCAAATGCGCGTCATCGCGTGTTGTAGCAGGCATCGTTACCGCCGCCATGGTATGGGTCCGTACAATCTTGCGACCATCGGCGTCCAGCCAATTCGATTCCGGGGCAGGGCAGTGCCGACTGTGGTATACTGCCGCCCTGAAGGCAAAAATTCAAAGTGCAAAAATTCAAGAACAAGACCCGAACAGGAGTTACCGATGTTCGCCCGTTTGACCTGGTCTGCGACCTTATGCCTGGCATTGATCATTGCACCCTCGGCGCATGCCCAGGAGATCGCGCAGAAAGTCGAGGTACCGCAGTACACGATTGAGCAGTTCCTGAAAACGATTAATCATCGCGGTTCTTCGTTCTCGCCGGACAACACCAAGCTGCTGATCAGCAGCGACGTCAGTGGCGTATTCAACGCCTATTCGATCCCCGTTGAGGGTGGCGAGCCCACGGCATTGACCGATTCCACCACCGACACGATTTCGGCAATCAGCTATTTCCCCGAGGACGAACGGTTTCTGTACACCGCCGATCAGGGTGGTAACGAACTGAACCATATCTATGTCAGAGACCTTGACGGTACCAGTCAGGACCTGACGCCGGGCGAAAACCTCAAGGCACAGTTCGCCGGTTGGGCCCAGGACGACAAGAGTTTCTACGTCACGACTAACGAGCGCGATCAGCGGTATTTTGACCTGTACCAGTACGATGCCGAGTCACTGGAACGAGAACTGGTCGTGCAAAATGACGAAGGCTATTCGATCGGAGACATTTCTCCCGATGGCAACACGGTTGCACTGGGCAAAACTCATACCCGCAATGACAGTGACGTCTATTTGTTCGATCGCACAACGGGCGAATTCACTCACATTACGCCGCACGAAGGCGATATTGCTCACGCGCCGGCCACCTTCAGCCCGGATGGCAAGTACCTGTATATGGTGACCGATGCCGACAGTGACTTCCGTTATCTGGTAAAGCACGATTTGGCCACCGGTGATCGCGAAACGCTTGTCAAAAAGGACTGGGACATTGCCTTTGCCGGTTTCTCCAAGCACGGCAAGTACTTCTTCTATGGCGTCAACGAAGATGCGCGGACCGTGATCAAGGCCTTTGAGGCTGACACGATGGAAGAAGTTGATTTGCCGGTACCCGAAGGCGGCAGTATCACGTCGTTCGGCATGTCGGATGATGAAAACCACCTGGCCCTGTACGTCGCCAGCGACAAGAGTCCCTCGGACCTGTTTTACGTGGACCTGAGCACCGAAGAATCGGCCGAACCCGTCGGACTGACCCGGTCGCTGAACCCGGAAATCGATTCCGATCATCTGGTGGCCGGCGAAGTCGTTCGTTTCAAGTCCTTTGACGGCGTCGATATCCCGGGCATCCTGTACAAGCCGCATCAGGCCACTGCCGACAATATGGTTCCCGCTCTGGTCTGGGTGCACGGTGGACCGGGCGGCCAATCACGGGTTGGCTACAGCGGACTGATTCAGTTTCTGGTCAATCACGGTTACGTGGTGTACGCCATCAACAACCGCGGCAGCAGCGGTTATGGCAAGACCTTTGAGCGGCTCGACAACCAGAATCATGGCAAGAACGACTTGATGGACTGTGTCACGAGCAAGCGGATGCTGACCGAAACCGGCTATGTTGATCCCGAGCGGATTGGCATTATTGGCGGCAGTTACGGCGGTTACATGACGCTGGCCGCGTTAACTTTCCAACCGGATGAATTCGAAATCGGCATCGATATCTTTGGTATTTCCAACTGGTACCGCACGGTGCAGAGTATCCCGCCATGGTGGGAAGCCCAGCGGAAGGCTCTGGAAAAAGAACTCGGTGACTTTGACGACGAAGAGTACTTTCGCAGCATTTCGCCGCTGTTCCACTCGGATCAGATCAAAAAGCCGTTGATGGTCCTGCAAGGCGCCAATGATCCCCGTGTATTGAAAGTCGAATCGGATGAAATCGTGGAAGCCGTCCGCAAGAACGGCGTCCCGGTCGAATACATGGTGTTTGAAGATGAGGGCCACGGGTTCCGCAAGAAAGCCAACCAGCTGGAAGGCTACAGCGCGATTCTGGAATTCTGTGACCGTTACCTGAAGCAACCGCAAAGGTAATAACGGCAGGCAGAGCGGCGAATGGAAGTAAACGCGATCCCCGGCACCGGTCGCCCGGCCAGCATTGCGGTGGCCGAAGACTTGTACGGCATCGGTCGCTGGGGCTGCGGCTATTTTGGCATCTCGCCAAATGGCAACGTGGTTGTCCATGCGCCGACGGCAGCCGGTCATACTTCCATCGAGTTGATGCAAATAGTAGATGGTCTGCGCGCCCGGGGGCTGGATATGCCGGTGCTGTTGCGCTTGGGGAATCTGGTCGATGACCGCATTCATCAGCTGAACCAGGCGTTTCAAAAGGCGATTGAAGAAGTCGGTTATCGCAGCCCCTACCGCGGTGTGTTTCCGATCAAGGTCAACCAGCAACGGCATGTGATCGCGGAAATGGCGCGTGCCGGTGCGGCCAACGGCCATGGCTTTGAAGCCGGCAGCAAGGCCGAGTTGCTGATCGCGCTGTCCGAATTGAGTTCGCGGGAAAGCCTCATCGTCTGCAACGGCTACAAGGACGCAGAGTTCATCGACCTGGGCCTGCAGGCCATTCGCATCGGCTTCAAGTGTTTCTTTGTCCTGGAAACGCCCCAGGAACTGCCGGCAATTCTCGAGCGGGCCCGGCACTGGGGGGTGCGACCCCTGATCGGTGTGCGTCTGAAACTCTCCACTCAGGTAGACGGACACTGGAGCAACGACAGCGGCGATCGCAGCCTGTTCGGTCTGACGACACGCCAGCTGATTGACATCGTCGATCGTTTGCGTGAAGAGGACATGCTGGATTGTTTGCAACTGTTGCACTTTCATCTGGGCAGCCAGATTCCCAATATTCGCAACGTGCGCGAGGGAATTCGCGAAGCCTGTCGTTACTATCTCGATTTGCATGAAGATGGCGCTCCGCTGGGGTATCTCAACATTGGCGGGGGCCTGGCCGTTGATTACGACGGCTCGGGCAGCAACCAGACCAACAGCCGCAACTACACGCTGGATGAATATTGCATCGACGTCGTGGAAGCGATCGCCGATTGTCTCGATCCACACGGTGCGCCCCATCCGGTGATCATCAGCGAATCAGGTCGCTGGACGGTTGCGCCGATGTCGGTCCTGTTGTTCAATGTCCTGTCGGTCAGCACGTTTGACGCCGAGCCCCTGCCCGACACACTTCCGAAGGATCTCAGCGAACCGGTCAAGTGTCTGCTCGACACGTTGCAGCACTTGCGTATCCGCCGGCTGCAGGAAAATTACAACGATGCGATCTATTATCGTGATCAATTGCGACAGGGCTTTCGTGTCGGCAGAATCAATCTCCGCGAGCGTGCCCTTGGCGAAAATATTTGCCTCACGATTCTCAATCGAATTGCTGCGCTGGTTCCGCAACTGGATCGTCCACCTCCCGAACTGGAAGCGATGCGTCATCAGCTGTCGGACATTTACCTCGGCAATTTCAGCGTGTTTCAGTCGTTGCCTGACGCCTGGGCGATTCAGCAGGTGTTTCCCGTGATGCCGTTGCACCGACTGGATGAGGTGCCTACGCGGGACGCCATCATCGCTGACCTGACTTGCGACTGCGATGGCAAGCTCGATCGGTTCGTCATCGGGGGAGAACATGTGGCGACGCTGAAACTGCATGAAGTGCAGGAGGGGCAGGAATATTACCTGGGCGTTTTTCTGGTCGGCGCGTATCAGGAAACGCTGGGCGACCTGCACAATCTGTTTGGCGATACACATGTCGCCAACGTACACGTCAACGAGCAGGGGCAGCTGGAGTTCGTGCAGGAAATTCACGGCGACAGCATTGCCGACGTGCTGAGCTATGTCGAGTATCAGCCCGACGAGTTGTATCAGCGGTTCCGGCAGCTGGCGGAACAAGCCGTGCGTGAAGGTCGTATCTCGGTCAACCAGCGGCAGGAAATGCTCAGCCTGTATTCCGATGGGCTTCGCGGATACACCTATTTTGAAAACGGATAATGGTATCCAGCACTGCAGGCCGGTTCGTCATATTGTGCAGTTCGTGTTTGGCGTCCGGCCAGATTTTCAGTTCGCACATGGCAGTCTGACGATCGGCAAACTGGATACTTGCCAGATGGTCGGTAATGGTGTCGGCATCTCCGTGCATCAATAACAGCGGCAGAGGCAGCTGATTGGGATGTTCCAGGCACCACTGCCCGGCCTCAATCATGCCCAGCCAGGCGGCGGCAGTGATCCGGCGATGATGAAACCGGTCGGCCCGCAGTCGTCCCGCAACTTGCGGATCATCGGACAACTGGTCAATGTCCAGACCCGAGTTGAGGCTGAATCGCGGGAACACCGAACCCAATGAGCGGCCCAGCGCGACTTTCCAGGCCGGTTGCCGCATGGCGATTCGCAATGGCGGGCTGGTGGCTGTCAGTCCGGCGATGTCCGGTTTCCTGCGCATCACGCAGTACAGGGACAGCAGGCCGCCAAAGCTCTGCCCGTAAACAAACAGCGGATTGCCGGCAGCCACAGTTCGCGTTTGCTCCAGGGACAATTCGAAGTCGTCCAGCAGCGTATCAAGATTTTTGATCCAGCCGCGCTGGCCGGCGCTGCGACCATGCCCGCGCATATCGGGAATCAGTACGTCGAAACCCTCGCGGGCAAAATGCCGTGCAACGTGCTCGAAGCGCCCGCCGTGGTCACCGATGCCGTGAGCGATCATCATGGCGGCGTGTGGCTGGGGACCGGTCCATTTACGAGCCGCGATTTCCGTCCCGTCGGCAGCGGACCAATAGAGTTCGGAATAGTCAACTGGAATGGACATGCCTGCGAGTAGTCGTAAGACTATGGAACTCTACGATCTGGCTAACGTCACTGGGCCACAAGTCACTAACCCGCAATTTTTCGCAGCACTTCGGCACCTTGTTGCAGTTTGTCATCGGCGACTGCGTAGGCCAGCCGGAAATGCGTATCCTGGCTGCTGAATACCTTGCCAGGAATCAGCAGCAAATTGTGTTCGATGGCCTTTTCCATGAACTGGCGTCCCGTCAGACCCCTGGGCAACCGCGGAAACAGGTAAAAGGACCCGTCCGGTTTGACGACTTCATAATATTTGGACAACTCGTCGTACATGAAATCGCGTTTCTTGCGATACTCGGTGACATACTGGTCAATCGGTGTGTCCAGTGCCGTAACGCCGGCCCACTGGACCGGATGCGGCGCACAGACAAACGTGAATTGCTGCAGCTTGATCATTTCCGTAATCAGCGGCTCGGGACCGTGGACGTATCCCAGACGCAGGCCGGTCATGGCGTAGCTCTTGGAGAACCCGTCCACGACGATCGTTTCGGAATTGAAAGTAGCCGGCGAGACGTGCGGCTCGTCATAGACGAACTTGCTGTAGATTTCATCGGACACCAGACAGATTTCCTGTTCGGCTGCCAGTTCAGACAGTTGCTTCAGTTCTTCGCGACTGAAACTGACCCCTGTCGGGTTGGCCGGACAGTTAACGATGATCATTTTGGTACGAGCCGTGATCGCGTCGCGCACCTTCTGGATATCCAGCCGGAAATCCGGGTAAATGTTGATCGGCACCGGCACGCCGCCGCACAGCTGTGGCAACGCCTGATACATCACAAACCACGGATCGAAAATGATCACTTCATCACCCGGATCGATCAGCGCCAGCACACTGAGAACCAGACCGCCACTGGTGCCGGAGCACACGAATACATCCCGTCCGGATTGATTGAACTCTTCGTCGATCTGTTCACGCAGGCGTCGGCGAAGCGGAGCGATTCCCTGCGTCAGCGCGTAATCGGTGTTGCCGCGTTCGATCGATTCGATCAACGAATCCTTGACCGGCCCCGGCAACGGGTAATCGACCTGGCCGATTGACAGATTGATCGGATTCCTGAGCTCCTTGGCGAGATCAAAGACTTCGCGTATGCCGCTGCTGTCGAACAGGGTCGTGCGATGTGCCAGCCAGTTGGAAACCTGAACCATGGAAACACCGGGTTAAATATTGGGGAGTCGGGATTGATGGTCCGCACGAATCGGGCTACTGCATGCCGATGGCGTAATCACTGTCGGACAGGAATGAGGCATTCGCCCTGTCCTTGGCATTATCGTTACGCAGCGTTTCCAGTCGAGAGAGATATGTCTGGTCAACGTCGCCCACGATGTAATGGCCGTCAAATACCGAGCATTCAAACTCGGTGATTGAAGGATTGCCCTCGGTCAGGCTCATTTTCAGGTCGCTCAGGTCCTGATAGACCAGCCAGTCCGCGCCGATCAGCTGGCACACTTCCTCTTCCGTGCGACCGTGTGCGATCAATTCGCTGGCCGACGGCATGTCGATCCCGTACACATTGGGATATTTGACGGGCGGAGCCGCGGACGCGAAGTAAACCTTGCGGGCGCCGGCATCGCGGGCCATCCGCACAATTTCCTCGCAAGTGGTGCCACGCACGATCGAATCGTCCACCAGCAGTACGTTCTTGTCTCGAATTTCCAGCGGGATTGGATTGAGTTTCTGCCGCACCGATTTTTTGCGAAGTTTCTGGCCGGGCATGATAAACGTGCGACCGATGTACCGATTCTTCATCAGTCCCTCACGGAACTTGACGCCCAGGTCATAGGCCAGAACCTGTCCGGCGACCCGGCTGGTATCGGGTACCGGAATCACCACATCGATGTCGTGTTCGGGCATGAGCCTGAGGATCTTGCGTGCCAGCCGTTGCCCCATCCGCAGTCGTGACTTGTAAACCGAAATTCCATCCATCAGTGAATCGGGCCGGGCGAAATACACGTGTTCGAAAATGCAGGGCCGAATTTGCGGATGGTCGGCGCACTGCCGGGCATGCAACTCGCCATTGACGGTGATGTAGATCGCTTCGCCGGGGGCGATGTCGCGGATCAATTCAAAATCCAGCACGTCCAGCGCCACGCTTTCCGAGGCAATCATGTACTCGGCGCCATGTTCCGATTCGCGTTTGCCAAATACCACCGGGCGAATTCCGTTGGGGTCCCGAAATCCGACGATGCCGTAACCGGCAATCATGGCGGTCACGGCATAGGCACCGCGGCACCGCCGGTGTAGTGCGCTGATGGCCGCAAACACGTCGTCGGGACTCAGCACCAGATTGCCGATCTTTTGCAGTTCGTGGGCAAAGATGTTCAGCAGAATTTCCGAATCCGAGTCGGTATTCAGGTGCCGCTGATCGGACTGGAACAGCTCGCGAGCAAGATTGTCGGTGTTGGTCAGGTTGCCGTTGTGTGCGAGGCTGATGCCAAAGGGCGAGTTAACGTAGAACGGCTGGGCCAGTGCCGGACTGGAACTGCCGGCCGTCGGGTACCTCACATGACCCAGTCCGATGGTTCCGTGCAACTGTTCCATGTCTTGCAGGCGAAACACATCCTTGACCAGCCCGTTGGACTTGCGCTGGTGCAATCGCAGGTTGTCGCACGTCATCATGCCGGCGGCATCCTGTCCGCGATGTTGCAACACCGTCAAGGCGTCATAAATGTCATGATTCACGTCGTGCTTGCCGACGATTCCGACAATTCCACACATGAGAGGGCCGTGGCTGGGCTGGAAATGCGGGGCGGTAAAGACTGGAAAAATCGCCTGGTCAGGGCAGATTCGGTCACCAATCGCTGTCTCGATGAATTCTAGTTGCGAGCCCGTTTGCGAACAACCGGCAGTCGCTGATCATCGGTATTTGACGGGCGAAAGGATCGCGATGTGATCGGACCAAACCCGGAATGGCCGCCACGATCACGGATCGTTCGGTCACGATTTGCACACAAACTCGCTGCGGAAAACCGGATGATCATTCAGGCGCATGCGGCGTTCGAAATGGGTGCGGAAATCCATGTCGTGGCTGGCGGGTTGTTCAGCGACTGCCAGGGGACCTTGCAAGTTGGAATGTTCGGCAATCAGGTCGCAGACCGTTTCAAAATATTCTTCCACATCGGTCCAAAAGTGAAGCTGGCCGCCACGCCGCAGGACTCGCTGGATGTCCGCCACCATCTGTGGATTGATGACGCGTCGGCGGCGGTGACGCTCCTTCCACCAGGGATCGGGAAAATAGACGTGCACCGCCGAGACACTGTCGTCGGCCACGAACTCACGCATGAATTGCATGGCGTCACCGCGAATGATGCGGGCGTTGTCACGCTCGTGTTTGGCAAGGCGGTAAGCCGCAAAACGGGCGTACTTTTTGGCAATTTCCACGCCCAGGAATCGCCGTTCGGGAAACGTCCCGGAAGCATTCAGCAGGTACAGGCCCTTGCCGCTGCCGAGCTCGATTTCCAGATCACCCGTGCCATCAAAGAATTCGTCGGCATCCCAGGGCGGTTGCAACTCCTCCAACTCGACGTAGTGTCCGGCGATGGAAATGGAGCGGTCAATTTTGGGCAGCGAGCGGCGTCCCATGATGTTGCGGCGGGGCAAAAGAAAGGACCGGTGCATCTGGCGAAACACCGGCCGGAATTTTCAATAAACGGATAGCAAGCCTGTCATCCTTATGGAGTCTTGATTTTCTTGCGTTTCGCCTTGCGCGCCTTGGCATTGGCCGGGCGTTTGCCGTGATTGGCTTTCTTGACTTTGTGTGTTGGCTTGGCCATATCGAAATCCTCGGTAAATGTGTGCACTAATGAGCAGTGAAATATAGCGGGAAGGTTTTGCCTGGCAATGGCAAACGAGCCGGACAGGACCTGTCGCCGATTAACCCTCACCTGCCCCGGGCGACGAACCCCGGCGCGCCGGAATCCTCGACTCTCTCCAAGGGGCAGTCCTGGGAGTCATGAATGGAAACAATCCAGCGGACAATTTTGGCTAAACCTGCGAAATCGGCAGGAAGCGGTTGGGGGCACTCAATACCATCAGGGCGCAGGCCGTGCTAAACGTGCGACTGGTGATACAGTGGTGACCAGTCCAGCTGCCGTCGCGGTTTTGCACGTCAATCAGCTTGTCGCGAACCGTCGGATACCAGCGGACCCAGTTGTCGCCACCCATCTGCATGAGCATTTCAGTCATGAAGTGGAATGTCAGGTACTCCTCGCCGCCCGCGGAGCCAAAGGTGCGGTTGTTGGTTTCCACCAACGCGAGGATATCGCCGAGCGCGGTCTTGGCCTTTTCTTCCTGATCACGGCCCATGGAATACAACACACGCAAACCGGCTGCCGTGCCGTACAGTCGATGATACCAGGAGCCACTGCCCCATGATCGACCCAGTTGCGGCATCTGGCTAATCAGGTACTCGCCTGCCTGTTCGGAGGAACCGGACACGCCGATTCCGGCAAAGTTGGCAGCTCGCAAGCTGATCCAGCCACAGGCGGTGGCCAACAGCGGTGCCCACGCATCACTACCCCACGATCCGTCGCGATGCTGGTTCGTGGAGATGTAAGCCTCCAGTCGCTGCAACGCGCGATAGTAACGGTCGACGTTGGGCGATTCGCCCATCATCTGGCTGAGGCAAATGGTGGAAAAGAAATGAGTCGCATAGGGGCCCAGGTCGCCTTCGATTTGCGACCGGGTGGATTGCAGCGCTCCGTTTCCGCCCATCGTTTCGACGCGACGCAGCAGAAAATTGGCGAGTCGTTTTTGACGGTTGTGGTGTTCGCCTTCCATAGGCGTCTGACCCTGGGACAACAACGCCACGCCGACAACGCTGGTGCAGGCCACATCGGAATTGGTACCGATGTCCAGACCGGCGCCGCCGTCGCTGTTGATGGCCTTGATCAGCCAGCCGGTGCCTTTCTTGATCGCGGCCCGCGACTTGTCTGTGAATTCCTGCAGGTCGGCTTCGGAGATATTGGTCGTTTCATTGACATTGACGTTGGCCATGCCCAGCCGAGCCAGTCCCAGTCCGCCCAAACCTGCCGCAGTTGCTCCCAGCATATGTCTTCGGCTAACCGCCATGATTCGAACTCCGGTTCCGGGTAATCGGGCCTCGCGGGACGTTGCCGCCCGCTACCTGTATCGCTCGATTTTAACCGTTTTCGCCAGCTAAAAGCAAACCAGTTATCGAGGCCGGGAGGGTCCCGATTTCCGCCAGTCAAGACAGGCTGCCGAATAATACGCAGGGTTTTCCTGTTCCAGCCTGATCTTCGCAGACGTGCGAGACCCCTGGCACGCAAGCAGCCTGTACTGAGCGAGGGCTCAGCTACCAATCCGAGCAAGGGCCTCGCTCAGCTACAAATGCAGGGTTTGGCGGAACCGGGATGGGTAAATTCCGGTTTTTTCGTCAATCGGTCGCGCAAGCAGGTCAGTTGGTTGGAGGCCCGCTGTGACAGCTCCGGGCAAGGAATCGCGAGCGATGGAGAGCATGGTTTGAAGCTGCGAGGAGTTGGCAAGTGAATTTGCTTGTATCGGCAAAGTAGCTTTTTTACAATTTCCAGCATTCTGCAGGAGAGCAGGCCTGCAGGAGAGCAGGCAGATTCAATTCTCAATAGGGATGAACCGCAATTGTCAGGGCGCAAGGTGATTATCGACAGTGATATGGGTACCGACGACGCTGTGGCGTTGTGCATGGCCCTGTTCGACGAACGACTGGACATCGTTGCGTTGACCGCAACGGAAGGCTGCGTGACGGCCGACCAGGCGACTCGCAACCTGCAAGCCATCGTGGGGATGCTGGATCCGGATCGTTACCCGCGACTGGGTGCGGCGGCACCGGCTGAAAACGCGCCGCCCATCAATACCACCTATCTCTACGGCGACGACGGCCTGGGCAACACGGGGTTTGCGGTATCCTCGCTACAGCACATGATGCCGTCGGACAAGTTGATTATCGATTGTGTGCGCTCGCATCCCGGCGATGTCACAATAATTTGCCTGGGGCCGTATACGAATGTGGCCCGGGCTTTCCTGCGGGACCCCGGAGTCGCAGAATTGGTGGACCGCGTTGTGTTGACCGGCGGCAGCATTTGCGGCATCGGCAACATTACCCAGGCCGCGGAATTCAATTGCTATTTCGACCCCGAGAGCGCCCAGCAGGTCTTCATGTCACGCACGACCAAGACGCTGGTACCCCTGGACGTAACGACCCAGGTCAAATTTGGACTCGACCTGCTGGAGAAACTTCCGGAACGATATTGCCGGGTCGGCGGTTTCCTGCGGCAGATTTTGCCCTTTGCCTTTCGATCCTACCGCCAGCTACTGGGGCAGGAAGACATTCATCTGAATGACGCGATCGGGATGCTGGCCTTGCTCGAGCCCGAGCTGTTTGAGTTCAAGTCGATGGCGGGGCAGGTCGAAGTGGACGGCCAATTAACGCGGGGTGTTACGGTGTTTGACCGGCGTTCAGTTCCCGAGTGGCGTTGCAATATGGAAGTCGCCACGCAAATTGCTGACGAGTCGGTGATCCCCAGCATTCTCAATCGACTGACCGTGGCCGGTAACGCCAGCTAGTGCGGCACGCGAGATTCCGTTTGACCCCGTAGCCGAAGTTGCAAAACCCCGGGTGTCTATTTCTCGGAGAAGGCCCGCCCCGAATTCTTGCGAATCCGGCTACCCTGGGTTGCACTGCCCAACAGGCGCGCGACTATTCTTTTGAGCGGCTTCGGCTGCTGGCGGTCGACGTTGGTTGACGCTCTTCCACCGTCACGTTGACCTCGCGTTGCCCGCCATTGCGGAAGATGACCACCGACACTTGCTTGCCGATGTCCGTCTGGCTGACTTCGCTGACCAGATGCGAGTCGTTGACGATCACGGTGCCGTTGAAATTCAGAATCACATCCCCCTTGCGCAATTCCGAGTCGGCGGCGGGGGAGTTGGGGGCAATGGCCGAGACCCGAGCGCCAAAAGCCGAGTTCAGCCCGATGGCCCGGGCCTTTTCCGGCGAGAAGCGGGCATCCAGGGTCACGCCCACAAAACCGCGTCGCACACGACCGTAACGCAGCAGGTCGCTAACCACCTTCTTCGCCATGTTCATGGGAATCGAGAATCCGATGCCATCGTTGCCACCGGAATTGCTGGCGATGGCCGTATTGATGCCGATCACCTCACCTCGCAGGTTCAATAGCGGACCGCCGCTGTTGCCTGGATTGATAGCGGCGTCGGTTTGCAGGAAGTCCTGAAAGCGTACGCCTTCATCGCCCAGGTCCAGATCACGCCGGCCCCGGGCACTGATGATGCCGTAGCTGACCGAGTGGCTCAGTCCAAACGGGCTGCCCACGGCCACCACGAAGTCGCCAATTTCCACGTCATCACTGTCGCCAAAACGGGCGGCCGACAGTTCCTTTTCAGCCAGGAACATAACCGCGATATCGGAATCCGGATCGGTACGAACTTCGGTAGGATTGAAGAACCGGCCGTCGGACAACTGGACACGAATGTCCCGGTTGTTGGCGTCCATGATCACGTGTCGATTGGTGATCACAAAGAAGCGCTCGGCGTATTTCATAATCACGCCAGCGCCGGCTTCCTCGATCTTGGTCAGGCTGCTGTTGCTGCCACGCGTGGTCTTGTTGGCCTGAATGTGCACGACCGATGGTTGCACTACCCTGACTACTTTACGGAGCAGACCGTAATGACGCTGGATCAGATCGGCTTCTTCAGCCAGCGCCGTGTACATGCGGTCGCGTTCCACTTCGGAATCCCCACCGTGCTGAGCCAGTGCCGGCGCAGACAGCCAACCTGTCAACAAAAACACGGAGACAGCCAGCAGTGGTTGCAGGGAACGACCCGGTAAAATTGGCAAGCGTCTATTCACGTTGATCTTTCAGGCTGGGTATGCGAACGCCAATTCGCGTTTCAGTTTATTCGGTTGCCATCGATTATTCAAACGATTGGCACCCAAAAGCTGAGATTTCGCGGAGGGGGTGTTCGGGCTGTAACAATCACGAAAAATTGGGATCAAAATCACCCAGCCGACTTTCATCGATCGGCGTCGTATCGCTGACCCGGCTCCAGTCGCCGTTGGCTTGCGGGGAGATGATACCCTGCTCAACTTTGCGTTTGCAGGAAACACACAGCGTGGCATAAGGCAGCGCCTGCAGCCGTGCCAGGGGGATGTTGCAGTTACAGGCCTCACATTTGCCATAACTGCCCTCTTTCATTTTCTCCAACGCGTATTCGATGTGAGCCAGTTCCCGGCTTTCAGCCTCGGCCAGCTTGGAAAAGATTTCGTCCTTGGCTGTGTCCAGCGCAAAATCGATGACATCGCCCGTTGCATTCTTGGACATTTCATTCAACCGGCTTTTGTCACCGGCCAGCGCCTGAACCAACGCACGACGACGTTCCAGCAGAATGCCTCTCAGTTTTTTGATGGCGTCTTTGCGAGCCATTGCTTGCTCCATGTTGGTGCGATTACGACGCACTGGTTTGCAATGCGGGTCTCTGTTCCATGTTCCCCGAGCCGGATGTTCCCGCGAACACGTCCGGACCGGTTGCCAGAACTATAGTACGTGATTGCAGCTATCTGGCACCAGAAACCGGAACAGCAATTGAACCCTTGCGACAGCCAGGGTGCATTTTTTCGTTACGAACGGCATAACCGGAGCGTTCGACGGATTCGTGCCAATCACCGGCGATTGTTGACACCTGGGCAGACGCGAGGCCCGCAGCCGATGTTGCCAAAACGCATCACTGACCGGCCGCCTCGCCAAACCCGTGAAATTGCCCGGAAAACCACCCGTTAGTTATTTGACCAGGCGTGGGCATCAAGCTACATCCACTTGGTGACAAATCGCGTTGCCTCGTGTGTGCGCTCGCAAATTGGACGCCGCATGCTTCCCGATACAACCACAGTCAAGCTACTGAAATCCAAAGGACGCTCCCGTGATACAGCCGGACCTCAACGCGCTCGCGAGCACCATGAACGAAACTCCGCTGGTACTGGTCGGCAAGACCACCAGCGGTAGTCAGACCCGTTTCGAAATCAATGAACCCCGTTGTATCGTTGGATCGGGCCTGAATGCGCACCTCGTGATCGAGGGAGCAGGCCTCGAGCCGCATCACTGCGAGATCGTACGCAATCCCGCCGGTGTCTTTGTCCGGCAGATGGCCGATGGCATGAGTGTCAACGGTCTCCCCTTAGCCGAAGCCTGGCTGTTTCCCGGCGACGTGATCCAACTGGGCGATGTCCAGCTGCAAGTCGAACAACCCGGGCTGGCCGGTATGCAAGTCTCGGTTAGTGAGTCACCGCAAAACGTGCGCGTGGAAATGCAGGTGCCCGCCGTAGACATCGTGGAAAACAACGCCCCTCCGCAAGTTGAACCGCCGGTTGCCGCATCACCGCATCCCGTCGCCGAATGCGATCCCGGCGTAGCCGTAGAAAACACTGACCCGCAACCCGTCGAACTGCCCGAAACTCGCAACCAGGGCGAAAACGCATCCGCTTGGGAACTGCAGCCGGATCCTGTGCATGAACCAGTGGCCGAACCAACGCCGGTCGAGTCTCTGGAACCGCTGGCCGGGCAACCAATCGACGACTTTGTTATCCCGGAATTGCCAGAGGAAGCGATAGAGGAGGTGAGTGAATTCGCGGTCGAGCCGGTTATGGAACAACCCGTGTTGGAACAACCTGTAACGGACCAGCCCGTCGAAAAAGCCAGTGACTGGTCGGCTCCGCATCCGGCCGCCACAGAGGATGACGCCTTTAACGACATCGACCAGAACCTATCGTCTGGTTGGCAGGATCCCGCTGCTGACGATCAGGCACAGGCCAGCTGGCTGGAAGAACTTTACCATTCGGCCGCCGGCCAACTCGATACCCTGGAGGGCAATCTATCCGGTGAATCCGACGTTGCACCGTCCGCTGACGTCGCGTCCCCGGCTGTCGAATCACAGGGCTGGCAGTCTGTTTCACCGGTAGATGAGATGCACGCCGGTATCGACAACTCGCAACCGGATGCTGGCACTCAGCAAGTTTCGGAAGCAACCGCGTCGATTCTGGAACAGATCGAGGAAAAACTGGCCAGCGAGGACCTGTTCGATGATTCTCCTGAGCCGAATGCACAACAGGTAGAAGCCGAGTCTGCGGAATTCGAACCGGTTATGACCAGCGAGCCGGAAGCACCGCAATCGGTCGAAGCCAGCCCCGCACCGCCGCAGGAATCGGTTGCCGATGTTCTGGCACGCATGCGAGCCAGCGGAAAGCTGGAACAGCCGTTGCCAGACGAAGACCGTTATGATGCAGTTTCTGCCATGCCGGAACCGGAGACACCGCAGGCTGAGATTCCCGCGGACATTCAAGCCGCCGCTGCGAACAATGTTGGTGGTGACGATTCGGTAAAGGATTACATGAATGAACTGATGGGCCGGCTGCGTGGTCCCGGCGATGCCGGTGCCGCAGCCTATGCCGCGGCGCAACCGGCGCCTGTCGCAGCGCCCGTTGCTGCTCAAGAGCAAGCCGAGCCCGCTCTGCCGGAAGTGGACCTGAGCGACCTGATGCCGGAAAATCCGCTGAGTCCCAGCGAATACAAGCCGGGAAAAGTAGCGCCGGAAAAGACGTCAACTCTCGACGCACTTCGCCAGGTGGCCAACCAGTCCGTGCAGAATGCCATTCAAAAGAGTGCGCGCAAAAAGAACTTGAACAACAGCCTGATCTATCTGGCGGGAACCGGTCTCGCGTTTTTCCTGAGCGTCGTTTTGTTTATGCTCAGTAGCAAGATGTTCGATGTCAGCTTCCTGCTGGCAATACTCTTCGCTGTTCTCTGTGCGGCCTCGGGCTTCATGTTTATGTCGACCAACATAGCCAAGGAGAAGATGGCGCAGGCCAGGGAAAAGGTGGCACCCCCCCGGGAGCGAGGCAAGGGCGAAGCGGCTGAAGAGTCAGCCTGAACGGCTCGCGTACATCCAATCCCCCGGTGACGCTTAACCCGCCGGTCACTGGCTGAGCGATGCAAAATCGCGCAACGTAAAATCGATCGTGGCTTCGCCTAACAGGGTCGCCAGCGCTCGCAAGGCGATTCCCATGCCATCGGGGCCGCTAAACCCGCCGAACTGACCGCCGCCACGCAAATGCGGTTCCAGGTCCATAAAGAAACCCGGTACGCCACGCGCCCGCATCCGCTGGACCACTTGCGGCAAATGCTGCTTCAACAGGCGGAACACTTCCAGATGGTTGCCGGACCCCATGTCCACGGGCACAAAGTGGTCCAGGGCTTCCTCGTCGACATAGCGACCGCGGGCTTCTTGTCCCGCAGATTCGGCTGACAGATAGTCCTTGATGTGCATCCAGCCCAGACCTGGCAACATCGCCTGAAATTGTTCAAGGATTTGCTGTGGCGCGAATCCCTGAGTGACCAGATTACCGCCGTCAAAAACCAGCACCAGTGCCGGGTGATTCAATGACTGGTGGATGTGTGACAGGATGTCACCGCTGTGTCCGATCAGATTCGCTTCCACTTCCAGGCCAAAAGTCAGCCCCCGCGCGTCGCAGGCGTCGGCGATCTGTCCCAGCTGGTCGATCGCCTGCGACAGCCACGGCTGGTGATCCGTGTCACGCGGATGGTAAAAGGAAAAGCCGCGGATCAACCGGCACTGGAATTTTTCTGCAGCATCGCAAGCCACCTGAACTTCCGAATTCAGATATTCATGAAACGGCACGTAACGGTTGCCGGTTCCATCGTCGAAGTCCGCGATCTTGACCTTGCCGACAGGCGAACCGATCGAGGAGATGTTCAGGCCGTAATCGCCGAGGCGCCTGCGCACGTGCTCACTCTCTGTTTCATCCAGTTCCAGCACATTGCGAATGCCCTTGCCGGCGTCGATAAAACGGATCGAGAGGTATTGCAGTCCCAACGCGGCCATCGCCGCAAATTGCTGGTCGATGGTTTTGTCGAGCGCCGCTTCGTCGGCAAATCCGGAGATGATGACTTCGTGATTCACGCCGGCCTGTCGGATCAACTTTCGGGATAATGGACCGTAATCGTGGAACTGATGCCGCCCCGCGGAGTGAACTCGGCCGTCAGCAAGACCATCCGCGGTTCGACCACCGCTACAAAGTCGTCGAGAATGCGATTGGTGATGTCTTCGTAGAAAATGCCCTCGTTGCGAAAGCACTGCAAGTACAATTTGAGGCTTTTCAATTCCACGCACTTCGTATCAGGAATATATTCAAACGCCAGAGCTCCAAAATCCGGCTGGCCCGTTTTGGGGCAGACCGATGTGAACTCGGGGCATTCAATTTCGATCAAATAGTCGCGACCCGGGAACTGGTTCTCAAACGTCTCCAGCTTGTCGCGATATTGAGTGCTCATGGGCAGGGCTCCGGCATACGTTGCAGTCAGGCCGTATTGTGGCATGATGAATCGACAACAAAAGGGGGTGCCGTGCCGGCATGTTCATCTGCGAATTGTACAAGTCGATTCAGGGCGAGGGCCTGCTGACCGGGACCAAAAGCGTGTTTGTGCGCACCTCCGGCTGCAACCTGCGTTGCGACTTTTGCGATACCCCCTGGTCGTCATGGGAACCCGAAGGCGATCACGTTGCGGTCGAGGAAATCGTGCAGCGCTGCGTCGATCTTGTCGCCGGCGACGATCAGGGATTTGTCGTACTCACCGGCGGCGAGCCGATGCTGCAAGACGATATCGTTCCCCTGACCCAAAAACTGGCGAATGCCGATCTGCATATCACCATCGAGACTGCCGGCACCATCGATCGGCCGGTCCAATGCGATCTGATGTCGATCAGTCCCAAACTGGCCAACTCGACGTCACCCGTGGAAAGGGCAGGGCGGTGGGCTGAGAAACACGAACAGACTCGCCATCGCCCGCAAGTGATCGAAGCGTTGACCAGCCGTTATCCATATCAACTGAAATTCGTCGTTGATCACCCCGATGACTGTGAGGAAATACTGGATTACCTGGAGCAATTTCCGAGTATCCCCGCCGACCGCGTTCTGTTAATGCCGCAAGGTGTCGATCAGGCCGAGTTGCAGGCCAGAGAACCCTGGATCCGCGAGTTCTGCGAGAAACACGGGTTTGGGTTTTGTCCGCGCATGCACATCGCCTGGTTCGGCAACAAGCGTGGAACGTAACTGAGTCAAGCGATGGAAGTATGCATTTCAAACCCAGCTGGCGATTTCGTAGTGGACGAGGCCACTACGCAGCAAAATTTACCTCTATTCATTCACAATGGCTTCCACCTCCCTTACCGCCGCTTTCAGGGAGGTCAGGGCCATCTGGAAATTGGTATGCGACGAAATCTCGGGCTGAATTTCTTCGAACAGCTGCATGGCGCCGCGGAGTCGCTTGAGTTTCTTTTTGGCCATCTTCAAATACGCGGCATCGTCATTTTGGACCGAGGGGCCGCCCAGCGCCAGCATGTAGTCATACAAGTTCCGGTAGACTTCCCGCAATTCATCGTCTTCCTCCGCCTCGTCGCTGTGCTTCAGAAAGGTGCGCACCATCCAGATGTGACTGACGAGTTCATCCAGCCGGGCAACTTTTTCCGCGTCGGTCATAGGCTGATTCACTGGTTGCTCCTAATCAAACGCGTCGCGAATCTGTCGCGCCGAATCGGCGATGAGTGCCGCATCCACGCCGACACAGATCAAATGGATGCCTCGATTAATCCACGTCCGGACGTCCTGCGGTGTCATGCCAAAGAAACCCAGCGGCATCTGCTCTGCCTGGCACAGCGTCACAACGCGATCGATAGCCGCCACGACTTCGGGATCACCCACCTGGCCGGTCTTGCCGAAACTTGCCGACAGGTCGTGGGGTCCGACGAATACGCAATCGATCCCCTCGACAGCCAGAATGGATTCGATGTTTTCAACGGCGTGGCGATGTTCAGCCTGAATCACGACCAGTACATCGTCGTTGGCGGACGCCAGGTATTCCGCAGCGTGATGACCGTAGCCGTGAGCCCGGGCCAGACCGATGCCCCGCGACCCCACCGGTGGATAACGGCACCAGTCCACAATTCGCGCAGCCTCTGCAGCCGTATTGACTCCAGGCACGATGATCCCGGCAGCGCCCAGATCCAGCGCCTGCTTGATGGGAACTTCATCAATGGCCGGTACCCGCACCAGGCAACTGGCCCGATCGCCGACCGCTCGCAGGATGTCACCCAGGTTGGCGGCGTTGAAGGGTCCGTGCTCACCGTCGACAAAAACCCAGTCGAATCCGGCCAGCGCCATGATTTCGGCAATCTCGGGCGAAGGCAGCGTGATCATGGTGCCCACCAGCAACTGGCCTTCCCGCAATCGGGTTTTTAGGTTGACGCTCAAGGTAATTCGCGGTTTTAACGTGTACGGACAGATGCCAATAATATGACCAGCAGTGGATTGTAGC
>CAMYKF010000260.1 GCA_947258905.1 uncultured Pirellulaceae bacterium
GATGTATCGAATTGTGTAGACACCAATGCCCGGGGGGAGGGTCAGGGGCTGAGGTATTCCAGCAAATGAAAACTTGCCACTAAATTCCGCGAAGAGCCTAATCGTGGAGGGTTGTGGTCTGGTCGAAGTTGGAGATCTTCCACCGGCTGAGGTGTCAGCAGGAGACGTCGTGCGAATCCCCGCCAATATGCCGCAACGTATATCCAATGTCGGTGAAGCGGACCTTGTCTTCTGCTGCATCTGCACTCCCCGTTTTCGACCGGACTGCTACGTGCGGCGGTCTGATCTCGAAGACGCAGCCAATGATTAGGCAAAAGCAAGCCAGCGCATGCAGAACGCTCAACTCAGTGTTGTTGTTGCCGGCCAAAAGACGATGGACTTTGGAGGTGGATTCGCGGCCCGTATGGGATCGGGCATAGCGATTGGCACTTTGACCGGGCAAAACCGGACACGGCACAGGAACCGCGACGATATCTAAGGCGAGGACTAAACTTGCAGGGTCGCTTTGGCAAGCCCGTCAAGCCACTCGAGATCTAGCGCCAGCGTATGCGGTGAATTCGGCGTACCGTATTGCCGTAAATGTGTAATGGACGATTGTGACGCTGCACGATCGGAACGGATCGGATTGCCTGTCGTCTTCCTCTCATCGTTACCGTCGACGCTTCCGTTAACAAATCAGTCGACAAAGCGAATGTAAAACCGATAGCCAACATCAATAGTAATCGTCGAATATTCATCATCGTCGGTCTTCTTTCCCGATGGTGCTTGGGGTTTTTCCCTGGCATTCGCATTAACCAGACACGGTATTGACATTGAACATCGACGACACGACTCGCTGCCTCAAGGTATTTTTTGGATTTACCGATTATCCTCCGGCGGTCAACCTGGGCGGGTTTCGAAAGTTTGCAGTCCCGCCTTGAGGCGGAATTTGTCTCGATTCCGGCTACATGACAGGAATGTCAGGTGCGTCACGGTGACCGGCATCGGAGATCCCCGAGCCATGATTCCCGAGTCATACGACGTAGCAAAGGCCATCGCGAGACAACGCGTGTATGAACATCTTCACCAAAGTAACGGGGTTCCCAGGCACGTCTTGCCAGGGCTGCGCGAGATAGAAACTCGGTCTGTCACGGATTTGCGTGGCACCTGGTTGTACGGAAAAACAACTCGTTCAACGCATCACTGGCGAATCGACCGAAGCCGCCAAAGGTTTCTGTATTTACGGGAACCACATTTGATTCAGTCCGGATCTTCCGCTAGGCTCGATCATCCTCGACGTTAGGCCACATAATAAAGGGCACAAATTTATGACGGAACCGATGAAATCGAATCCACCTGGATTTCGGTTGTCGTTTCTATTCTGGACTGGACTCATTTTGTTCGTAGTCGGCAGCGGTCCATTGCTCGTGATCATCTTGTTGGCCGCCTTGGGGATGACCAGGGATCCGAATCCAAACCCGGTGGGCCTGGGCATCCTGGCCTTCCTGACTTTTTGGCCCAGCGTTGGTCTCATGTTGGGTGGGTTGCGCACATCTGTTCGCCGATATCGCGCAGCGCGAGAACAATCTTTCAACCAGGTGGCCTGACAAACGCATTGCTTGATTAGTGAGTTCTGGTGTACGCAGAAATGGTCGACGACGATTCAATTCGAGAGCTCATCAACTATGAGGAACGGGAACTCTTGACGAAAATCCTTCCCGGGGAGATCGTTGATACCTTGCCGCTATTGCTCGACCTGGACCCGAGCCTGGTCAGCAAGATTGCTGATCTGACCAGGAGTACCACAACTGAATTACGATGTTCGAGTGCACCATGAGGGAAACCGGATAGGTTGCCTCTACATCATAGGCGCTGGCAATGAAAACAATTGGCCTTTTGGGTGGTATGAGCTGGGAGTCCACCGTCAGTTATTACAGAACGATAAACGAAGAAATAAAAAGCCGACTCGGTAAACTTCATTCCGGGAAGATAGTTCTGTATAGCGTTGATTTTCAGGAGATTGAGGTCCTTCAGCATCAGGGTCGTTGGGACGATGCTACCGTGATCATGATTGACGGAGCGAAGCGAGTACAAGCCGGTGGCGCCAATTTCCTCGTGATCTGCACGAACACCATGCATCGAATGGTGGACGAAATTCAGAGTCAAATAGAGATTCCAGTTCTTCACATCGCCGATGCAACCGCATCAGCGGTCAAACAAGACGGAATAACGAAAGTTGGACTGCTGGGTACTCGATTCACAATGGAAGAAGACTTTTACAGGGGCCGCCTTGTCCGGCAACACTCGCTGGATGTTATTGTTCCTGATGAATCGGATCGCAACGTGGTGCATAGCGTGATTTACGACGAGTTATGTCTCGGAAAAATTCTCGACTCGTCGAGACGATCTTGCGCAGAGATAATCGAGAAACTTGTCTCTAAAGGTGCACAAGGCATCATTTTGGGGTGCACTGAGATCGCTCTGTTGGTGAGCCCGGAAAATTCTCTCGTTCCTCTCTTTGACACAGCCGGGATTCACGCCTTGGGAGCAGTCTCACGAGCGCTGGAATGACGGGGCGGCTCGCCTCGATCACCACTTCCATTCCGGGCCCGTCGATTTTGGTCGCCAGAGGTCATGAAGACCGACGCAATTATCAGTTGGCCGGTGGGGCTGGAGTCGTCACCGGTGACTCGACGACGGGCAACTCGTAACAGCCGGCTTCTTCGGCGTTTCGAATGTAAAGGCGGTTGCCGACGAGTACGGGATGGTTCCAGGTCTTGCCCTCGAAGACGTCCAGTCGAGCCAGCTCCTCGAACTTGTCGGATGTCGCACGGACCAATACCAACTCGCCGGTTTCGCTGGTAATCAACAACTGACCAGCGTCCGGCAACAACAACACCTGGCCGTTACCGTACCGACCCTTCTTCCAGTTGCGTTCGCCGTTTTGCAAATCGACGCTGGCAAAGATGCTGCGATCGAAACCGTACAGGTTCCCGTCATGGATCACGAAGTCGTTGAAGTCGGACTCCATCTCTTTCGAGGTCCAGACTTCCTCGGCAGCGAACCCGTCGCCGGATTCGGTCAGGTCGATGCGGCGCGTACCTTCCATGCCGCTACCAATCAGTACGCTGTCCGAATCGAATACCAGCGGTTGCAACGTGCGGTATCCCATCGATTGCCACTCGTAGTCAAAAACCGCACGGCCGGATGCGGGCTCGATCAGCGTAAATCCGGTATTGGAAATCATGCCCACAAATTGCTGGCCACCAACGGTGACCAGATGCGGGGAACTGTAACTATGATCCCCCGACGCGACGCTCCAGAGAAGCTCACCCGTGTCGACGTCATAAGCCAACACGCCCCGGTCATCGGTACCGCCGGCGTGCACGATCACCAGTTTGCCGACGACCAGCGGTGACGCCGAAAAACCCCAGGTCGGCGGCTGGCGATCGGAGTCGACGCGGATATCGCTCTTCCAAATCACTTCGCCGGTGCGGGCATCCAGCCGATGCAGCAATCCGTCGGCGCCCAGCGTGTACAGGTCGTTGCCGGCAATCGTCGGCGTGGACCGGGGGCCTGCCCCACCCATCGCTTCCCAAAATCGCGAGGCGTATTCACGAATCCAGATCGGTTCACCGGTATCCGAGTTCAGGCAAACCACCGCTTCGTTTTCACCGCGCTGTTCCATCGTGAACAGTCGCTTGCCCGCCACGGCAAACGATGACCAGCCGGGACCAACTTGTTGCTTCCAGATTTGGCGGGGTGGATCGACGGTCCAATCCGTTTTCAGTTCGATACCCGGTGCATGCGAGTTTCGATCGGGGCCGCGAAAGCCGGGCCATTCAGGTGTGGCCAGTGGCGAGGTGTCGGAGTTACCGGTCGTGGTACTGCCCGTCAGGCTGGCCAAATACCGGTCTTCTGCCGTGGGTTCCCACCGCCAATTGCGCTCCAGTTTCGCAGTCCCATACATCCCGTCGAAACGCAGCAACGTCCAGTATCCGAATCCCGCAACCAGCGCGATCAGGGCCACGATCAGACGGGTCGAAGTACTCGTTCGGCTGGTAACGATCACGGCACCTGCAAAGGCAGCCAGGCCGGTTGGCAATGCACAGAGGACCAGCGGGAATCCTTGCATCGATTTGTCGGCCAGCACAAACGTCAATGATCCGATAACGCCGATCGCCACCAGTCCGAGAATCCTTTCGCGCCACGCCGCCCGACTGAACAGCAACCACCACAGCCCGATCAGCAGGGCGAGCAGTGCCGGTCCCATCACAGCCAGCAGGATCACGCCCAGTGATCCCTCTTGAATTAGGTCCGGAAAGAAAATAACTGCCTGATTGACGATCACGATCCCTGCTACCAGGATCACGGCGGGCCAGATTCGCAGCG
>CAMYKF010000261.1:0-23570 GCA_947258905.1 uncultured Pirellulaceae bacterium
GGAAAACCGTATTCACCGAACCCGCGGATCTGCCGAAACACCTGCTGGGCAAACTCCTCATCCAGTCCTTTGGCCCGCATGCCCTGCATCAGTTTCTCGCGGAACACCTCGATCACACCGGTCTTCCGCCAAGCGCCCATCGCGCGACGCAACTGATCCGCTTCGCCCGGTGTAAACCCGGCCGCCACCACGGCCAGCTTCATGGCCTGTTCCTGAAAGATCGGCACGCCCAGGGTGCGGTGCAACACAGCCTTGATCTCTTCATTGGGATAGACCACCGGTTCCTCGCCGTTGCGGCGTCGCAAATACGGATGCACCATGTTGCCCTGTATCGGACCCGGTCGCACAATCGCCACCTCGATCACCAGGTCGTACCAGCAACGCGGTCGCAGCCGCGGCAACATGGACATCTGGCCGCGACTTTCGATCTGAAACACCCCGACCGTGTCGGCCGCACAAATCATGTCGTAGACCCGCGGGTCGCCTTGCGGAATGTTGGCCAGTGTCAGTTCCTGGCCCCAGTGCTCGCGGACCATGTCAAAACACTTGCGAATCGCGGTCAACATTCCCAGACACAGACAGTCGACTTTCAGCAAACCCAGTTCCTCCAGGTCTTCCTTGTCCCACTGGATCACCGTGCGCTCGTCCATGGCGGCGTTTTCGACCGGCACCAGTTCATCCAGTCGCCCCTGGGTGATCACCATGCCGCCGACGTGCTGGGACAAATGACGCGGAAAACCCAGGATGTCGTTGATCAGATACACCAGTCGCCGGCCGGTTTCCGATTTCGGATCGATGCCGACCGTCTCGCAACGCACTTCCAGATCGTCGGGATTGTGATAGCCGTCAACCTGTTTGGCCAGCGCATCGACGCGATCCAGCGACAGTCCCAGTGCCTTGCCCACATCGCGAATGGCACTGCGCGCTCGATAGGTCACGACCGTGGCGGCCAGTCCCGCCCGCTCGCGTCCGTACTTGTCGTACAGGTACTGCAGGACCTCCTCACGCCGCTCGTGCTCAAAATCCACATCGATATCCGGCGCTTCGTTGCGTTCCTTGCTGATAAAGCGTTCGAACAGCAGGTCAGTCGTATCCGGATCGACCGAGGTGACTCCCAGACAGTAACACACGGCCGAGTTGGCCGCCGAGCCACGCCCCTGACAGAGAATGTCACGACTGCGGGCAAACCGTACCAGGTCCTGTACGGTCAGGAAATACGCTTCGTAGTTCAGTTCCTCGATCAGGGTCAGTTCGTGATCCATCTGTCGCAGCACTTTTTCCGGGATGCCGTCGGGATAACGGCCCCTGGCTCCCCGCGTCGTCAGTTCACGCAGATACTCAATGGGCGTTTGGCCGGGCGGCGACAGTTCCACCGGGTACTCGTAACGCAGTTGATCCATTTGAAACTGGCAGCGATCCGCAATCTCGATCGTCCGCTCGATGACTCCCGGCAACGACAGAAACTGGTCAACGCGACTATCGATCGGATGCAAATGCCGCTGGGCGTTGGGCAACAGCAAATCACCGGCCTGTTCCACCGTCGTGTGATGTTTGGTAGCCGTCAGCACATCGTGCAGCGGCATGCGGGTCGGGGCGTGATACAGCACATCGCCGGCCGCTACCAGCGGCAGCCTGCAATGACGCGAAAGTTTTTCAAGTTCCCCGCTCCGCCACGCATCGTCGCTACCGTGATAAAGTTCGGCCAGCAGGTAACCGCGGTCGCCAAACATATCGGCATAGTCCTGCAAGGCCCGTCGCCGTGAGTGGTCATCGGTGGTTCGCCTGCGACCCTTGATCCTGTACCACTCGTAACTGGCGTGTTCCTCGTCAATATGTGCCACCGGCGAGCGATCGCCGGGCAGTTGCGGCATGACACCGCCCAGCAAGCCCGCCGAGTATTCGGCGATGTCGTCGCGACGCAACCAGCACTCGCCCTTGGGCGCTCGCCGGCGCCCGGTGGTAATCAGTCGTGACAGATTGGCGTAGGAGCGGCGGTCGCTGGCCCACAGGACCACTGGCGGGGCGTCATGCGGAATGATCTCGGCGCCGATGATCAGCTTCAAATCCGTTTCCCGCGCCGCCGCAAACGCACGCACGACCCCGGCCAGCGTGTTCTCGTCGGTCACTGCCAGGCCGGCATAGCCCAGTTCGACCGCACGCGTCACCAGTTCATCGGCATGCGAAGCGCCGGTGAGAAACGAGTAATTCGTTTTGCAATGCAGTTCGGCGTAGGCCAATGTGGAATGTGGTATGCGAAGTTCGGAATCATCCGACCCGGTGTTGTTATTCCGCATTCCGCATTCCGCATTTCGCATTCAAAACTCTCCCTGCAGATACCAGCGGCGGTCCTGCAAATTGCGGAACACCCACAACCAGCGACGGTCGGTGGTTTCGATCCGCCAGTAATCGCGACGCACAGTGGGGCCACGCCACCACGCCGTTTCAATTCGCTCCGGCCCCCAGCGGCGGAGCACCCGCAATCGCTGCTGGCCGTGCAGAAACATGGCGGGGACCCCGGAAGACTGCCAGGTTTTGCCGTCCAGCGCCACGGCCTGGATTTCCAGCGGACGGGCGTGCAGGATCAATGGCCGCTGCAACGGTGAGATGGCCTGCGCGTTGGTGCGTCGGCGCGGTGCATGTTTTTTTGACTGGCCCACCAGCGGCTCCATCCAGCAGGCGTCTTCGGCCTGGGCGCCGCTTTGCAAACGCGGTCGCAATACGTTTTCGGCCCCCAGTCGACTGCTTAGCCGGTTGATCAAATGCGTCAGCGCCTGACGGTCCAGTCGCGGGTTCTCGTCAAACAGTTTTCTTTGGCGTTCAGACAGCAGCACACAGTTGCGCACCGTCACCGAAATCTCCTGCACCGCGAACTGCAAAGGCAGACGCTGTTGTTTTGGTTTTCGTTTTTGTTTTCGTTTGCGCTGGCGTCTGTTTCGCCGGCGACCGGAAAACAGGTCTTCCATTTGCATCTCGACCAGCGGCATCAGGTGATCGAGCGTGGCGGTGGGCTGAAACAACTTGACCGTCAGTTCAATGGGCTGTTGTAACCCGGCCTGTCCCAGGCCGGGAAATTCAGGCTGTGTCAGTCCGGGACGGACTGACGTACACGGCCCCCGCAACCGGAACTGCCACACCAGTCCGCCGCGACCGGCGGCCCGCATCTGCCGGCACAGGTCGCTGGCCAGTCGCGACATCAGCACCTGAATCGTTTCGCGATCGGTCAGCGGATGATCCAGGAACTTTTCCGCCACGTAATCCGGAGGCGGATAGATCGCCACGATGACTTCTCCCAGCCGGCCATCAGCCTGATCCAGTCGCCGCGTCAGTTCATCCCCGAAGCGGCTGCGCAAACCGGCCCGGGGCAGCTGACGCAGTTGCCAGATATGGTGGACACCGAGTTGCTGCAGGGTGTCGATCACGGGCTCCTGCAAACGCAGGGCCGCGATGGGCAACGTGTCAAAGTCGACACCCCCACGGGCCCCCTCTCCCCGTCGGGGGAGGGGGTTGGGGTGAGGCGGTGATGCACCTGACCTGTCCGCCTGCGAAGTGTTGCCACTTCGGCTACCTGGAGGAAGTGATGTACCTCCACCATCCGCAAAATGTGCCAGTCCCCATGCGCGACCGATGGTGGAGGCAATGGCCGTGGCCACCAGCAGGCCGCGAGTCTCAAAGAACTCGTGCAACCGACGCCGCAATCCGTCCTGGCCACCAAACAAATGCGTCAGTCCCGTGATGTCCAGCAACAAACTGGAAGGTTCCTTTTGTTTTTCCTTTTCATCTTCACACGATTCCAGCCCCACCACGGGGCTGAACTGCTGACACTCGATGGCCAGATGTTCCAGGCTGCGCAAGTCGGCCGATGGATTGTGTTCGAAGATGTGAACCTCCCTGACCCCTCGCCCTGCCCCGACCCCCCTTTGAAAAAGGGGGGAACCGGAATGCTGATTTCGTCCAGCCAGCGATTTGGCTTCCGACAAAGGCATGCCCACACGCGCCCCTCCCAGTTCCGCGGCGGGCGAAACCGCGGTGACAATTTGCCCCCGCGCCGGCTGGTTGCGATACAAGATGATTTGCGTGCGTCTAAGCTCGCTGGCGGCGGCCACCAGCCGCTGGACGGGCCAGTTCGGCAGCCACACGCAAAGTACCTGTTCGGGTTCCCGCGGTTGTGTGCTGAAGTGCTTTTCTTTCTCTTTCATGGCTCGCGACCATCGCGTGCAATTTTCCAGTTGTGAAATCAATGCGAACCGTGATCCGGCGGTGCGCCAGCGCGGGCCCGCCGCGTACACGGATTAGTTGCAGATGAATTGTGCGGTCAAAGGCAGCGGCCCCCGCGCCCACTCCCTCACGGTCATGCTGCTCCTGCCAGGCAATTTCATAAGCGCGTTGCACCGGCGCGGGAGTGAAAGGTGGCGGGTCGCAGGTCGCAGGTCGCAGGTCGGAAGGAGTTTTGTCTTGCGACTTTCGACTTTTGACCTGTGACCTTCCTCCTCCGCCAACCAGCCATTGCACCTCCGACCAGCCCGGCTGGCCTTGCACACTGGCCGGACGCACAAATATGCCGATCGCGCCGCTTTGCTCGGCCGACAACTGAAAACGCCTCAGCCAGTGCTGGTTTACACGATCCAGCCGACCCCACACCGCGCCCACTGCCGGACAACGCAACGCCTGGTCGATGGACCAGAAGAGAGAGGCGCGAGGCGCGAGGGATGAGGCGCGAGGCGGGCAGGCCGAGGTCTTCCTCGCGCCTCGCGTCTCTTCCCTCGCGTCTGTTAACACGATCGTGTTTTCCAGATTGATGCCCCAAACTACCGCCGCTGGCGCATAAAAAGACTGGTCGGGATCGATGACCACCAACGCGCCGCCGTCGGCGCAAGCCTCCCGGGCCGCCAGCAACGATAACAACTCGGCTCCCTGACCACTGGCCGGCGTCAACCACTCGTTGATCGTACCGGTGGCCAGACCGCCGGCGGGCAACAACTGATCGAGTTCGCGACAACCGGTCGAGATGACTCGCGCATCATCGGCGCGGCCCAGCGTCTCCATACGGCGAATTTGTTGACGCAGCGAATCGATGATCGCCGGTGGGGAAGCGGGTGGTGCAATCCGTGCGGTACTCATGGTTCGTCCGTGACAAGTTTTTGTTGCTGGAGCTTTTTTCGTGATCTCAAGCATCAGCGGCTTGTCCTCATCCTGCCTGGCCGCCGGACAAGTGCGGTCGGCAGACCCTAAAAAAACCAAACTCGAAACGTCAGCAAGGGACTAAAAAACCTGCTGCACATCCCTCGCCTTGTCGGCTTGCGGTAAAAAAACCGGGATTCACGGCCATCTGGCCGCCGAAACCCGGAACAACTGAACGTTTGTACAGTTATCGGGCGGGTGCTGGCAAAATGCAAGCAAATTCTTGAAAAACCGGTTTTTGCCGCCGGCTTCGGCCTCCCGGAGATTCCCCGGCCGAGGGAAAACCAGTTCACAACTGGCGTGAAAGATAGATTGAACCGGATAATTCGGCAGCTATTTCTGTCGATCGGCACCCGGTTGCTGCAAGTGCGCGACCACGACGCCCGCCAGTTCCTGGACCCCATGGTGATGGTGCCGGCCCATGTCGGCGTCGCTGTTGCATTGCAGGGCAACGGCAAAACCGTGGTCCTGCGAATATTCCACCTGCGTCAGGTACCCCGGCATGATCCCGGCATGCCCCATGAACAACCCGAAATCGGTTTTCCAGACAAACGTGCCCAGTCCGTAGCCGGTCTCGGCCGGCAGGCCAGTGCGAAAATCCACGGCCTGCACCAGTTGCTGGTGGACCTCCGGCGGGATCAACTCTCCGGCATGAATGGCCCGTGCCAGTTGCGCGAGGTCCGCAGTGGTCGAGAGGAATCCGCCGCCACACCATTCAAACTGCGGATTGATGACGTAATGGCCATCCACTACCGCCTTGCCTGACAGACCGAATGGATTGTTCTCGCCAAAATACCCTTGCACCAGGCCGGGCAACTCGGGCTGGTCCGACTCAATGGTGTCGACAAGGCCCAGCGGCTCGATCACGCGTTGTCGCGCCAGATCGTAAAACGACTGGCCGGTGATTTGTTCCAGCAGGGCACCCAGCACGATGTAATTGGTGTCCGAGTAGGCCCAGCCCTCGCCAGGCACATGAACCGCCTCGTCATCGGCAAGCAGCGCCGTGCGTTGCTTGATGGTCCACTGCCGCGCAGGATCGTTAACCAGACTGTCGGTGAATTCTGGCTGAAAGACGTAACGCGGCAAGCCGCTGGTGTGATTCATCAACTGGCGAACAGTAATCTCGCCAGAATTTGGCAGGGCGTTAAACCAGTCTTTCGAACCGAGGTAATCCGCTGCGGGTTTGTCCAGTTTCAGCATTCCTTCGCCCACAAGTTGCAACGCCACCGTGGACACAATCATCTTGCCGGTGCTGCCCACCAGCATGCGGGCGTTACGCGGCATCGCTGCCCCCGCCTCGACATCCGCCAGGCCAGCCGCCAGTTGAATGACCTCGCCATCGGGCAACACCACCGCTGCCGTCGCACCCGGCCAGTTCGTTTCTTCGACAACCTCGTTTAACGCGACCTGTAACCTTTGCTCCAGCGTGTCCTTCGCCTGGTCCTGCGTTTCCTGGGCGTAAACGGGATAGCTCGCCCATACCATCAAAATCACAAGTCCCAAATATCGCATGGACCATCTCCCATCCAGACTGAAAATCGTAATCGTAATCGTAGTCGTCGTCGTAATCGACTTGCAGGTCACGGGAAAAGGGTGGCGAACCGCCTACCGGGGATTGATGCGTTATTCAATTCGCCGCGTGCCCGCCGATTGCGAACACGACGAAGATTACGATTACGACGAGGATTAAATAACGCCCGTCCAACCACCTAGTTGAAAGTCTCGGGATAGATCACGATCTCGATCCGCCGGTTGGGGCTGGTTCCGGATTGATCCGGGCCCTGGGGATAACGCGGGCGATTGCTGCCCACGGCCATCGTGAAGACCTGATCGTGCGACAAGCCGGATTGGACCAGCAAGTCAAACACTGACAGCGCCTGTGTGGCCGTTAACTGATGGTGACTGGTGGTGGCAGGCTGGATGGGCGAGCCGTCCCAGTGCGCTTCGACGCCAATCACCTGACGTGGAAAGTGCTGACGAATGGCCTGAGCCAGATTCGCCAGGACCATCGAGTCGTTGGGATTGACCTTGTAAGTTCCCGAAACAAACAACCGGTCCGTGGGTCCCTCAATGCGAATCACGTCGCCATCCATCCAGGTCTTGAACCCCGGCAGCTGAACCGTATTCAGTTTTTCCATCAAGCCGTTGTTGGCACGAATCGTGGCACTGGCGAATTGCCCTGGAATAACGGGGCCGCCTCCGCTGCCGCCGGGCTGGCCGCCATATTGATAGCCCACATTTTGCGTGCCGGGACCTGTTTGCTGACGCTGCGCCATTTGCGTACTCTGCGTTTGCAACTGCTGCATTTGCGCCAACTGATCCGCCAGCTGCTGTTTGAGTTGATCGTTGTAACTGTTGGCATTTTGCAGTCGTTGCTGCAACGCTGCTACCTGAGTGTGCAGATTCTCATTGTCGGAATTGAATTGGGTCAGTCGCGTGTTCAGCATACTGACCTGCTGCGACAACTCGTTCAGCTGTCCGGCATTGGCAGGCATGGCCTGAGCAAGCTGATTATTGGCGCCATACATCGAACCGGCTCCGGCGGTCGTTGTATTTGGCCAGTTCGAATTGGCATACAGCGGCGCACCACCGGGCTGATTGGCCATCGGTTGGGCGCAGCCGACCAGCAACAACAGTGAAACAGCAGCAAACGCGCCGTGCAGCGCAAGGATGTGACGGGGTCTCATTTTCCACCGCGTCGAACAAATCAGGCAGGACAGGAAATTTGACGCGGGATAGTAGCAACGCCCCTGGACAGCGTAAAGGGCAACGGAGACCACATGGGTCAGGCATCTTGCGCATCTTGCCTGTCATACCGCCGCTTGCTCCAAGCGGGGCAGGGTTGTTACTGGAAGCCGCCCCCTCTCAATTTAGCTACTCAAGCTGAGCAGATTTGCAGATCGCACGAGAAATGTAGGCGAACGAGGCCCTTCGTTCGCCAGGCAGCAGGTCCGACAGAATGGTGGCGATTATCGTTTTTTCAGCAACCAAATCACGGCGAATTCGAAATCTGCTGAGCGAAGGACCTCGCTCAGCTACACAAAAAGTGCTTGGTTTGAGTAGCTAGTCCACGATGCTGGCAAGCGACTTGCTGTCGTCGATCCAGTCAGTATGCGGTGGATACTCACCGTAGAATCGCCGGATGAAATGCCGGCCCCGGCGACCAGGGCAATGCGGTTCGAATCCCCAGTAGCGGGCGATGCGATCGGTAATGCGACGGGTTGTAATTTCGCACAGGATAGCGTCGCTGCCCTTGATGCGGGCAATTTCATCCAGCGTCCGATGTGCCGCGCGAATGGTTGCCAGCGTCGTACCGAGTTCCGAGACCGCGTATCTGGCAGCCAGAAAATTCGTGTGCCCCAACGGCTGGTTGTAATAAACACGCACGCGATCGCGGGGCACTCGCCGGTGCGCCCAACCGCCCATCCAGGTTGCTTCGGCCACCGAAATCAGTTTGGGAAACGGCCGCAACTGAACAAACTCCAACCGTCCCGCTCGAGCCTGGATCATGCCGTAGGGGCGTTTGGCCAGCAGCTCAACAGCATCTGGCAGGTTGTCGATTTTGGTGAACAGTTTTTCCACTTGGTCGATCCGTCGGTTAACGATATTTGAACTTGCCCCATATGCCGAGCATGATGGCCATCAGCACCAGGCAAACCAGCAGCACGATCAGCAGGAATTGGCCGCCCAGTGCAAACACACCGATAGCGGCCCATTTGTTCCAGATCCAGAACCATCCGAGGACCACAACGACCGCCGCGATGCATAGATAGGGCCCAAAGGCCAGCCGGTTTTCGCCCGAGCGAAACAACTGCGCCAGCGCGACCACGATCGAGGCAAACGGCGCGAGTACAAAAGTCAGCAATGCGGGCTGCCAGCCCAAAAACGCTCCCACCATGCACATCAACGTTACATCGCCGAACCCCATGGCCTCGACTCCCAGTGCCTTGCCGGCCACGATCCGTACCGCCCACACGATGCCGCCGCCCATCGCCAGCCCCAGCAGGGCACTGAACACTGCATCCCAGGCTGCGCCGCGTACCGGTGTTGCCTCGCGCATCAAATAGACCGCAATCACAAACAAGCTGAGCAACACGGCCAGCCCCAGCAGAATCCTGGTGGACGGCAACATTTGACGCGGCTGAACGCGATCGACGGTACCAGTTGTTTTGCGACGCGGTCGCAGGATACTGGCCCACATAATTCGCCAGCCGCGCACCAGTCCGAAGCGCAACGTGCACCATTTGGGAATCAATGCGAAACACCACACCAGCACGATCAAAATGCCGATCCCCGGGCCCCACGTTCCCAGATGCCATTCCCCGGTATTGCCCGGTGACCAGAAAGCCAGTGGCGTGATCGTGGTCTTCAATCCGTCGGGATTCGTCACGGGCAACCGCAATGCAGGCACCAGGGTCAACGCCGCCAGGGCAAACAGGGTTCCGGGGATCGTCACCCAGTCGGGAATGGTTTGCTCATCGAAATCGATGAATGTCGCGATCGTCAGCAATGCGAACAACACGGAATGGAACAAAAACCAGCCGAACGTGGCGCTCGGCATGACCTGCAGCATGGCGTCGGTTAGGTGATCCAGACCGCCCACCAGACCACCAGCGGTTTGCCACCGGTAAAACCAGACGAGCCCGATTCCGGTCAGTAATTCGATCAGCAACGGACGGATCCAGAATCCGCGACCATGCGTTTCCCGTTCGCGACGCAACAGCAACCAGCCGGCAACGGGAATGCGATCGAACCAGGAACGCGACTGGCCTTCCGCCGCAGGAGACCACGGACTGATATTGCGTTTCTTGAACAGGGCCAGCTGGTAGATAGCCAGATTGATCAGAGCGCCGGCGGAAACACCCACTGCAAACAACAACAGCCAGCGAATGACATCAGGTAGTTGTTGCAAGAACATGGCCGTTCCGGATTTTCGTCAGGATTTCAGCAGCAGCATTACCTCGTATCGTCCTGTTTGCACCACTGCACAATCTGATCCGCCACCTGCTGCGCGTTGAATTGGCTGGTGTCGATGTCGTAATCGGCACAGTCGGCATAAACAGGTTCGCGAACCGCCAGCAGACGGTGAATCTCTTCCAGCGGATCCAGATCGGTGAGGGCCGGACGAGGCACGTTGTCGCGGTCATCTTCAATTCGTTCCCACAGCACGTGCACCGGAGCGCGCAACCAGATACACGGTCCGTGTTCGGCGACAGCCTCCCGCGTTTGCGGATGCATGATGGCTCCACCCCCCAGCGACAACACCAGCCTCGCATCAGCCGGGTGATCCTGGATAACACGCTGGATCACTTCGCTTTCGACCTGGCGAAAACCCGCTTCGCCCGCCTCTTCGAAGATTTCCACAATCGACTGGCCTGTCGTCTGTTGAATTATTTCGTCCACATCCAGCCAGGGGCAATCCAGGCGTTCAGCGAGCAAGGGTGCGATGGTGGTTTTTCCAGAACCGCGAAAGCCGATCAAAAAAACAATCATGGACTGCCTGAGTCCCCTGCGATGCAGTTTGGGTTATTGAAACGGGGGTCGAGTCCAAAACTGTTTTTCTGCGTAGTGGACGAGGCTACGAGTCCTGTTTTGCACGACAAACGGGGAAGGACTCGTGACCTCGTCCACTACCAAATCACCCGATTGGTATTGAAATACGCTCTAGTACCGAGCCGCCGAGATGGACTTTTTGACGATGTCGCGAATCAGATCCTTGTCGGCGTTGGCCCCGGTAAACATCTCGAACTGACGAGCGGCCTGCCGCACAAACATATCGACGCCGGTTACGGTCGGGCAACCGGCCGCCCGCGCCTGCTTGATGAACAGCGTTTGCTCCGGGTTGTAGACGACATCGAACACGAGCATCGATTTGTCAAACCACTTGGCTTCAAATGGTGACTCGTCCAGATTCGGATGCATGCCTACGGACGTGGCATTGATCAGAACATCGCATTCCGCATTGGCACGTCCGGCCCAATCCAGCGACTTGCACTGCAATTCAGTGGCCAGGGTATCGCCCTTGCGATAATCACGCGTGCAAATGAGGACCTTGGCGCCTTCCCGGTGCAAACCGTAGCCAATCGTCCGCGCCGCACCACCGGAACCGAGGATCAGGACGCGCTGGCCGGCAAACGGACGATCTTCATAACGCGTGGGCAACGCTTCCTTGAGGCTTTCCAGTGCCGCATTGCAATCCGTATTGAATCCCAGCGTGCCGTTGCCGCGAAACACGACCGTGTTGGCTGCCTTGATACCGGCCGACAGGTCGTCCAGGGCATTGATGTGTTTGAGAATCGCCTGCTTGTGCGGGATCGAGACACTGAGGCCGGCCACATCCAGTTCGCCGCAATGCTCCATGAATTCATCCAGGTATTCCGCGGGCACCCGGAACGGCAGATACAGCATATTCAGTTCCGCCTTGCGGATCAGCGCGTTGTGAATCTGCGGACTCAGGCTGTGGGCCACGGGATCAGCAATGATGCCGAGGATCTTGGTGTCTTTGTCGATCTCTTCGTAGCGGTAATCCTCGATCAGTTCGTCCTGAGTCAACTGGCCGGGTGCCATGATGCGTTCGGTATTGAACGTGGCGTAGGTAAACGGCGCACCGAATTTGCCGCACAGGATTCGCGACGGCAAACCCATCGCACCCATGCAAAACGCGACAGTGGGGAATCGCGCGCTGCGACACAGCCTCAATGCCCGCAAATTGTCCAGCGGGTTGTTGGCCATGGTGGCAATCTTGATGATGTCCGGATCCAGCCGGCACATCATGTCATGAATCGCTTCCAGATCCTCGGGCGTTTCATGGAAGTTGTGATAACTGATAATCCGCTTGGTCTCGCCATAGCGGGGAATCTTGCCGGCGATATCCGATTCCAGATCGATGTAGTCGGCTCCGTCAGCGATCGCGGTGCGTAGCAGTACCAGCCGGTCGTCTTCGCTGCGCATCCACTTGCCGCCTTCGTGCGGTCGCCGGCAAGTTGCAATCGTGGGGCAGGGGCGTTCCTGCAACAGCCGTTTGCAGTTGACCGAACGTCGGATGTAATCCAGCCGCAGCTCGACCAGCTGCGCTCCCTCATCCGCCAAATGCGTGTGCTCGGCCATCAGCATGCGGTGGCGACCACGTCCGATACTAATGCATATCATGGGCGAACTGATTGATGAAAAGTCAGAACAGGCGGGAATCCCGGGAAGTGGCCGCTATTCAACAGATAATACCATTTTGATCTGAATCCGCCGCTTGTTCAAATCCGTTTGAATCGCCGATCCAGCTCTTCCCGGGAAAAAACCAGTGCCGTGGGCCGTCCATGCGGACAGTGATGAGCATCCTGACACAGCTGCCGGTGCTCCAGCAGGGCGGTAATCTCGGCATCAGACAGTTGGTCGCCTGCCTTGACCGCGGCTTTGCATGAAATCATGTGCAGCAGTTCGTCCACGATATCGCGAGCGTCCAGCGACCGGGTTTCACCGAGCAAAATATCGACCACGCCCCGCAGCATTTCAGCCGGATTGTGATTGGCCAGCATGGCGGGGTAGGCCGATACAAGAATCGTATCGCCGCCGAATTCCTCGACTTCAATCCCGATACGGGCCAGCACCTCACGCGACTGCAGCACCCGGGCCGCCTCGGCCGGGGCCAGCGGTACCGGCTCGGGCACCAGCAGGTTCTGCGATTCCAGCTGGCCACCCAGCACCTTCTCCCGCAACTGTTCGTAGATGATGCGTTCGTGCAAGGCGTGCTGGTCGATCACGACCACGCCTTCTTCCGATTCGGTGATCAGGTAACGGTTGTGGATTTGCAAAGCCCGCGCGGCTGGAGCCCGCGCGGCTGGAGCCCGATCGGCAACCGACGGTTCATTCCAGCTGGCGTCCGCTGGCACGGCTTGGGGCGACGCCGGCGAAACGCCAGGGGGATTCGGGAACGGCCTGAATTCCCCTGGCGGCTGGGTCCAGTCACGGGCCGGACGATCCACACTCAAGGGCATATGGCCCTGCGCCTCGGCACTGCTCGCCGCACCGCTGGCCATGACGCCGGCCGTTACCGGTTGCTGTACCGGCGGAGCAGACAACTGCGCCCGCGCCGTCAAATCCGTTGTCAGAAACTTGTTGCGGATCGCGCCCAGCAGATGACTGTACATGCGACTGCCGTCCTGGAATCGTACTTCCAGCTTGGCCGGATGCACGTTGACATCGACCAGCTCGGCGGGCATGTCGAGCCGCAAAAACACAATCGGGTAGCGACCGGTCATCAGCAACCCGCGATAGGCTTCGCCGAGGGCATGTTGCAACGCGCGGTCACGGATATAGCGACCATTGAGGAACAAGTACTGCATGCGGTTGTTGCCGCGGCTATGCTCCGGATCAACTACAAACCCCGAGATGCGAGCCGGACCTTCGCCACTGGTGACCGGAATTAGCGAGCCGCCGATATCCGGCCCAAAGAAATTGTGGATGCGATCGGCCCAGTTTTCGGTCGCCGGCAATTCGTGCACCGTGCGGTCGTTGTGAACCAGCGTCATCTGAATACGCGGATGGGCCAGTGCGATTCGCGCAAAGGCCTCGCTGATATGCCCCATCTCGGTCTGCGTGGTCCGCAGGAATTTGCGTCGCACGGGCGTGTTAAAAAACAGATGTTCGACCTGGATCATCGTGCCCGTGCCACAACTGCAGGGACCGACCGCTTCCCGCTGGCCGCCGTTGATTCGCAGTTCAAAACCCGATTCGGCTTCGGCAGTTCGGCTGCGCAGCGTCATCTGGCTGACTTCGGCAATCGAGGCCAGAGCCTCGCCGCGGAATCCCAACGTGCCCACGCGAAACAGATCGTCGGCATCGGTGATCTTGCTGGTGGCGTGGCTGGTGACCGCCAGTTCCAGTTGTTCGGGCGCAATGCCGAGTCCATTGTCAGTGACACGCATCGATTCCAGACCACCCTGGTGAATCGCCACTTCGATGCGGGTGGCACCGGCATCGACCGAGTTCTCCAGTAATTCCTTGACCACGCTGGCTGGCCGCTCGATGACTTCGCCGGCAGCAATCTTGTTGACAACGGCTGGCGGCAATTGTTTGATCGTCGGCATGGTTAGTTCAATTCAAACTGGATGATTTTCCGATACAGGGTACGCTCGCTGACGCCAAGGATTTTCGCTGTCTCTTCACGGTTGCCGCCGGTCAGTTTGAGTGTGTTTTCGTAGGCCCAGCGCTCGATCTCTTCCAGCGACTTGCCGATCAGGCGGGAACTGCCGTCGCCCGTGGCGGATTCGATTGTGCGACCTGCAGTTTCCTCAACCAGATCAGGTGACAGGTCATCCATATCCAGCACATTGTCGTAATCCAGAACCACCATGCTCTCCACGACATTTTTTAACTGGCGAATGTTGCCGCTCCACTGGTAATCGAACATCCAGCGAGTCAACTCGGGCGAAAATCCCTTGACCTTCTTGTTGTTATTCTTGTTGGCCATTTTACGAAAGCGATCGGCCAGTGGAATGATGTCCTCCCGGCGCTGTGATAGCGGATCCAGATGCACGGTGACAATTTTCAGGCGAAAGTACAGGTCCTTGCGAAAGCTGCCGGCCTCGATTTCCGCTTCCAGGTCCTTGTTGGTGGCTGCCAGCACGCGGACATTTACATCGATCAGTTTGTTGTCACCGACGCGGGTGATTTTTCGCTCTTCCAGCACCCTCAGCAGCTTGATCTGCGTGGGCATCGGCATATCGCCGACTTCATCCAGAAACAGCGTGCCGCCGTTGGCGTATTCAAACTTGCCCACCCGATCGGTGATGGCGTCGGTAAAGGCCCCTTTGACGTGGCCAAACAGCTCGCTTTCCACCAGGTGTTCGGAGACGGCAGCCGTGTTAATGGCCACGAAGGGCTTTTTCTTGCGCGGACTGTTCTGGTGAATGGCCTGGGCGATTACGTCCTTGCCCGTCCCGGTTTCGCCCGTGATCAACACGCCCACGTCGGTGGGGGAGATGCGTTTAAGCCGCGTTACGACGTTCTGCATGCTTTCGCTGGCGTACACCAGGTTTTCAAAGCCGAATTTCTCATCCAGCCGGCTTTGCAGTTCGTAATTCTGTTTGCGTAGCCGCACCGACTCGGCGGCCTTGCCGGCCACGGCCTGCAGGCGTTTGGGCGTAATCGGCTTTTCCAGGAAGTTGAAGGCGCCTTGCTGCATGGCCTCGACCGCCTTGGGCACCGTGGCATGACCGGTCACCATGATGACTTCGCAATTTGTCTGTTTTTCCTTTGCCTCCGCAAGGATCGCCATGCCGTCAACGTCATTCATTACCAGGTCGGTGACGACGATGTTGAAGGTGCGTTCGTCGATCAGGCTGGCGCCGGCCGGACCCGACGTGGCAATCGTGCACTCATAGCCCACCCGCTCCAGGCTTTCGGCCATCGCTTCGGCGTGGTCAGGGTCGTTGTCGACCAGCAACACAGGCAGGGAACCCGGAATTGCCGCCGTATTTTCTTCAGTCATGTGCGTGATAATACCGAATCCACTGACAACGTCACAGTCGCTCGCGGTGGCGACGGTCGCTTTGTAGTGATTGGGAGGAATCTGTTTTACAGGCAAGTCCCGAGGCGTCCCGGTAACAATCTGTCGCAGATACCCCGAACATGCGGCAGACAGAACGGGTTTTCGGTTTAATTTGGGCGCGGATCGCGGTAGAATGATATTCCCTTCCCGCATAATGGATTGTGGCCCAATCTCAGCCGACGCGGTTCGCCAGATTCATTCTTCCACCGGTGCAAAGCAGACATGAAATCTCCCGCTCTCAAATCCCGAGGCTTTGCCAAGACATCGATTGTTGTCGGTTGCCTGATTCTCGGCGGAATCGTGGCGGGTACGGCGTTTCTGGGTGGCGATCGCAGCAGCAAATTGCGTGACAACGAACTGACGTTTGCCGCCTTCCGGGCCGATTTCGTCTCCACCATCACCGAATCGGGTGATGTGGAAAGTTCCAGCAATGTGGAAATCCGCTGCCGGGTCCGTGAACGAGGCGGCTCCGCCATTCTGGAAATCATCGAGGAGGGCACGATGGTCGAACAGGGCGATTTCCTGGTCCAGTTCGACGACTCCGGTTTCCGCGACGAGGTGATCGAACAAAAAATTCGCGTGGCCACCGACCGGGCAGCCGTGATTCAGGCCAAAAGTGACCTGGAGACGGCGCAGCGGACGCTCACCGAATTTGAGAACGGGCAGTTTTCCCAGGAACTGGCAACCTACGAAGCCGAAGAAGCCTTTGCCAAGGAAACGCTGTATCGTTCCCAGCAATACCTGCAGTACAGCGAGAATCTGGCTCGCAAGGGATACGTCACCAAGGCGCAACTGGAAGCCGACCAGTTCGCGGTCATCAAGGCCCAGCGTGAACTCGATCTCGCCAGCAGCAAGCTGAAGGTCTTCCGTGAATTTACTCAAGATCGAATGGAAGCCGAGCTGCGAGCCGAAATCCAAAAGCAGGAAGCCAACCTGGAAGCCAGCCAGTTCACGCTGGAACTCAGCCAGCAACGACTCGAATATTACGAGGGCCAGGTCGCCGCCTGCCGCATCGTGGCACCCGCTGCCGGTCAGGTCGTCTATGCCAACGAAGTGCAAGGGCGAGGTGAATCGGGCATCGTCATCGAGGAAGGCGTCAACATTCGCGAAGGCCAACCGGTCATCAATCTGCCTGACCCCGACAACATGCAAGTCACCACGCGTGTCAATGACTCCAAAATCAACGCGGTCAGGCCGGGTCAGGAAGCCATTATCCGGCTCGACACGGCGCCGGAAACTCCCATTCGCGGAGTGGTCAGCAAGGTGGCTGATTTTCCCGAACCGCGACGCTGGTCGCAGGCCCCGATCGAGTATGAAGTCTTTGTGGATATCACCGAAAAAAACGAACTGATCCGTCCCGGCTTGCGAGCCAAGGTGGAAGTCTTTGTGGAAAGTGTGCCCGATTCCGTCCAGGTACCTGTGTCGTCGCTGGTCGAACGCGACGCCGCCTGGTTCGTGGTCGTCAAACGCGGCAACGAACATGAACTCCGTCCGGTCGACATCGGCTCGCACAACGAAAGTACCGTGGTCATTCTCGACGGTCTGGATGTCGACGAGCAGGTGCTGGTCGATCCCGACAAGTACCGTGACGAAGACGAAAAACCGGCCGAAGAGTCCGCGGATACGTAATTTTTTGTTACCTCTCCCGAGACCGGAAGAGTTCAATCCCCGACTTGTCGGGATTGGGTGAGGGTTGATTTCTCTCCGCCATCTCTGTCCAGCGATTGACTATGCACCTGTTTCGACCGACGATCTGGAAAGCCGGCATCAAGAGCCTGTCGCTGCATCCGATGCGGTCGTTGCTGACCATTCTCGGCATCTTTATCGGCATCGCCAGCGTGGTCTGGCTGCTGGCCATTGGCGAGGGTATCAGCCAGCGGGTGCAACAACAGATCGAGGAACTGGGCACCAACAACATCATCCTGAAAAGCGTCAAGAAGACGAACGAAGGCACACTCGATCGCCAGTGGATCGCCATCTATGGCGTCACTCGCGACGATTACACGGTACTGACCGACACCCTGACCACGATCACCGACGCCTTGCGGATTCGCGACGCCAAGCGCGAATTGCATTACGGGATGCACGATCTGCCGATTCACCTGATCGGCTGCACGCCCGGCTACGACGAAGTGATGAAGATGGAGATTGATGAAGGCCGCTTCATTGAGCCGCTCGATATCAAGACGTCGGACAATGTCTGCGTGCTGTCCGCCGAACTAGCCGCGCATCTGTTTCCCATTGGTTCGGGGATGGACAAGATTATTCGGGTGCGGGATGTCCCTTATCGAGTCATTGGCGTATTGAAGAGTCGCGGCATCATGGCGGCAGTGGGCAGCTCGATCGAGTCACAGGACTTCACCGACGATATCTACATTCCGATCACCACCTTCTGGCAGCGGATCGGCGACTGGACGATGGAGTTCAGTTCCGGAGCACGCATCAACGAACAGGTCGAGCTGAGCCAGATCACCTTCCGTGTGAGCGAGATGGAAGACGTGCTGCCGACAGCCGATGCCATCCAGTCCATCATGGAGCAGCGGCATCCCAAGGGAGACTTTGCGATCGTCACGCCGCTGGAATTGCTGGAACAGGCTCGCAACACCCGGCTGATGTTCATGGCGTTTATGGGGTTGATCGCCGCCATCTCACTGGTGGTTGGCGGCATCGGCATCATGAATATCATGCTGGCCACGGTCACCGAACGTACTCGCGAGATTGGCATTCGCCGTGCACTGGGCGCTAACCAGCGCGATATCACCCGGCAATTCCTGGTGGAAACCATCGTCCTGTCGGTTGTCGGGGGAGTCACTGGAATCGCCGGTGGTCTGCTTTGTCCGTGGGCGGTAACGCAGGCGCGGCAGCTGTTTGCCGGCTGGTTCCCGGAACTGATCGCCCAGCTGCCCGACACGGTTCGCGATATCACGCCGATCATCGTGCCGTTATCCATTCCACTCGCATTTGGGATCGCCGTGCTGGTCGGTATCATATTCGGCATCTATCCGGCGATGCGGGCCGCCCGACTCGATCCCATTCAGGCGCTGCGTCACGAGTAATTCGCACGGTCCTGAGATCCCTTGCCCATGTCTGAAACGCCAGCCGCCCCCGATCGACAATCACTGGTCGAACAAATCCGGCAACTCGGTCCATGGCATCAGAACATCCGCCTGACCGAAGATTTCGCGGTTCAGGATGCGTACTCCGAACAGGAACGCGAACGCGCACACAACAAAAACATCAGCCTGATCGATCACGGACACCGCTTTAAATACAAGACGAAGCTGATTTATCCCGACGGACTGGCCGGCAAACGGTTTCTGGATTGCGCCTGCAATGCCGGCGGTTATTGCTTCTGGGCCCGCGAGCTGGGGGCTGATGCCGCCTATGGCTTCGACGTACGCGACCACTGGATCAGCCAGGCCCGGTTCGTGCAGCAGCATCGCAGCGTGGCCCCCGTCGACAACATCCGGTTTGACGTGTGCGATCTCATGACGTTGCCCGGGCAGGGCATCGAGCCCGCCGACTTCACGTTGTTCAAGGGTATCTTTTATCACCTGGCCGATCCCGTTCTCGGCCTGAAGATCGCCGCGGACCTGACGCGGGAAGTGCTGTGGTTCAATTCGGCGCGGTGCTTTATCGACAACACCGAGTCCCTGTACTGCACCTTCGAGGCTCCGCAAAACCTGATGTCGGGTGTTCACGCACTGTCGTGGACGCCCAGCGGACCCTCGGTGATCGCCAAGATGCTGTACTGGCTCGGCTTTCGCGATATTCGCCACGTGTTCTCCAAGGAAAACCCCGACCGCCCCGGTTTTGGCCGCATGGAAATCATGGCCGCCCGCCAGGCGGGCCTGCTCGATCGCTTCGCCGAAGCCGAAAGTGCCGAAACGATACGAAATCAAGGCGATGTTTTAGGAGAGGGTCACAGGTCGCAAGTCCAAGTCGAACGTAATCATCTAATTGCACTTTCGACTTTGGACCTGCGACTTTCGACTTTCTGACACCGCGCGAATCTGGAATCACACCTTTTTGCCTTCAATGCCTTGCGCAGCTATGCTGGTACCTACCACCACTTTTCATTCAGGGGACAGGCTTTGGCTTTTGGGGAGATATTGATGAGGAGTTTCTGCGTGGTATTCAGGCACACAGGATTAATGGCGTTGGCATTGATATTGTTACTGCCACATCTGGCAAGTGCCCAAACGGAAGAGAGTCGCTGGGGCAACAACGAAGACACCTTCAATCTGGTGCTGACGCGTCGCGCCAGTAACGAAGCCTACGGCACCAGCGCCTTCAGCTTTCGCACGTCCAGTCACGATCTGGCAGATCACCAAAACTATGTCGACCTCGTCTTCAACGGCTGCGGATTGCTGCATTTCAATCCGGTCGGCGGCATGGACACGAGAGTCGCTGATCTGGGTGAACAGGAAGATCTGGATGTGGAATTTGATGCGGACGAGGATCGCATCTGGGCCCGCGATGCCTACCTGCCCGAGGAAGGACACGTGTATTGGCAGGAGATCAAATGCAGCGGCCAGACCATGACCGTCATGTATCGGGTCCAGGACGTGGAACGTGACGAGATCAAACTGCGCTGGACTGTCGTCAAGGAACTGGAAGGTTTCGAACGACGACGCGGCCTGGCCGGCACGATGGGCCAGTGCGGCGGACAGCACGGCTCGAGGTAGCAGGAAGATGTTAAGCGGCACAGCGATCCGTAGCGGTGGCTTCCAGCCGACGTGTTGAAGCGACGAAAATCGGCGGCTTGAAGCGCTTGAAGCCACCGCTACATTCACGCCGCGTACAGCTGCAATCTCATCCCAAACGCGTTGGCGATTTCGCAAGTCGCCTGGAAATCGGGATGGCGAATGATGATCATGCCGTCACTGCGCAAGGTTTGCTTCCAGTTGCGACGTCGAGCGCCTACTGGCAACAAGTCAACGACGCACACGTGCTCGCCGTAATCGGATAGCAAACCTTCGAGCCCGGAGATGGCCTGAATACGACCCTGGCCCTGGGCACGTTTGAAAATGTGGGCGCTGTTGTAGCTGCGGTTGATGGGCTGGCTGAACGTGCCACGCGTAACGGCTTCGGCCCAGCCGTCGTGAATGTTGAATTCATTGGCGAAGTTCATCAGGTCCGTTGTGTTGGCACCGGGCGGTCTGGCGGCGATCTCGCCAAACACCGCTTCCCCACACGGTTTGAGAAACCACTCCATGTGCGTGAAACCAGTCTGAAATCCCAGAGCTTTTAAAACCGCCTTGCCCATTTCGATGCCCGACGCGATGTACGGGTCATGGATGTCGCGGATCGCGACCGTTTGCTGGCTAATCCATTCGTTGGTGCGTCCAATCAAGGGGCGCGGGCGGTACATGCACACGTTATGAAACTTGATCTCGCCCTTGACGCAAACGGTATCGAAAGTGAACTCTTCCGCTTCGATGAATTCCTCAACGCTGACCTCGCGGACGTGCCCCAGCAGCGGCAGGATGTCCTCGAGATGTTCTGGACTGTTCACGCGATGGGTATCGGCCGAGCCGGCACCGGCAATCGGTTTGACACACACCGGATAGCCAATCTCGGCGGCTGCCTGGCGGATTCCCTCGGCCGATGTCGTGCTGAAGTGCCTGGGCGTACGAATGCCGTGCGCGTCCAGCACCTGCTTCATGATTTCCTTGTCGCGAAACGGTACGGTCTGTTCATAAGTCATCCCGGGGATGCCCAGCATCTCACGCAGCCGCGCGGCCAGTGTCATATGGGGTTCCCAGGTGCATTGAATCTGATCGATCGAGACGCGGCGGGCGGCCTCGGCCACCTGGTTCATCACCGCTGCTTCATCGGTGAAGGATCTGACCTGCAAATAGGCCGACAGAGCCTGGGCAGCCACCGACGGTACATCATGTTCGGGTTGATCGCCAAGTCCGATCACGTTGACGCCTTGTCGGGCCAGTCCGCGGGTAAAGTACGGTTGTTCGACCGGAAAGCCGGGCGAGATCATCAGCACGTTCATTTCAGGTTGCCTGACTCATTTCTACCTTGACATTCGAAATAATCTTTTTCAGCGCGTCTTCCACCACTCGTGTTTCGGGATGACGCACGATAATAAATCCGTCTCCTTCGTAGGTACCGCTGGCCGGCTGGCCGGGTTCGGGAATCCGCGCATCGACGACCAGATCACCCAGCGATCTGGCAACTTCGGCCAGCCCGTGCACCTGCTGAACTCGTCCCCGTCCCATGCCGCGCAGGTAAGCTGCGCCGGCAGCATATTTCCGTTCCCGCACCTCAAATTCGTCGTGGATCATCAGATGCGCCCAGGCCTTGTACAGGTCAAAGTCGTGAGCCCACGAAATTAGCGAAGTGAACTGGGCCCCCGGTGGCCGCGCGCCGACTTCGGAAACGGCAATCGATCCGTCGTCGCGGCGAAACCATTCCATGTGACTCAGACCGGTGTTCATGCCCAGGGCGCGGAGAGCCGGTCCGGCAATCTGGTGAATCGGTTCGTATCGGGGCGAATGAGTTTCCCGCGGGATGACCACACACCACTGGATCCACGGCTCACGCACCACTTCCAAAGGACCCGGAAAGTAATGCGAGATCGACGACCAGGCCAGCTGGCCATTGACACAAATGCTGTCAAACGAGTGTTCCTGCCCCTGAATGAACTCCTCCACCAGGATCGGATTGTCCATATGTGCGTCAAGTGTCTGCAAACAATCGGCCAGCGTCTCCGGATTCTCGCAGCGATAGGTACCGCGAGCTCCCGCACCGGCCGGTGGCTTGACGACGACCGGGTAGCCGACACGCTGCGCGAATGTCGTTCCTGCCGCTACATTTTCCACCAACTGGTGCCGGGCGCAAGGAACACCAGCGGCCCGCAGGACATCTTTCATCTGTGACTTGTCACGGAAGTTGGCTGCCGCGGTGGCCCCCATACCGGGAATCTGCATCTGATCGCGGATCTCGCCCAGCGATACCTGGATTTGTTCCAGCATGCCCAGCAGCCGATCGGCCGAACCCAGACGACTGGCCAAAGCCCTAACGCCTTGTGCCAGCTGATCGGTGCGGATACCCTCCACCCGGTAATGTCCGGCCAGTCGCTGACGAATCTCTGGCGCTAGTTTTTCCACTGGATCGCAGCTGACCAGACCCACGCGTGCCTGAGGCACAGCGGTGGCGGCGGCAATAAATCGCTCGGTTGCGTCCATAAAGTACGGCGCAACGAAAATGACGTTTTTCATGGCTGGCTAAACACCAAAACAGGGACGGCGAAACCCCGATGGTCGGGAAGAGAGCAGATCCGCACACCTCGAATGCGGTGCGGTTGTCAGCCGTCGGCACAGGTTTGTAAATGACTTCCGCGTCTCGAGTTTGTATCATAATTGGATTCCCGTCGTAATGACTTGCGCCCCGCTTTTTCCACATGAATGTAATTTTTGTTGAACCCGCATTCCCGACCAATCAAAGGGAATTTGTCCGCGCCTTGCGCGACGTTGGTGCAAACGTAATCGCCATTGGTGAATCACCCGAATCGGCACTCGATGACCAGCTCCGCAGCTGGCTGGTGGAATACATCGAGGTCCCCTCGGTTTGTGACGAGGAGGTGATGACGCGGGCGGTGCGTCTGGTGCAGCAGCGGCTGTGGGTCGATCGGCTGGAGGCCACCATCGAGGCCCATATCATGCCGGTGGCCAGGGTCCGTGAAGCCTGCTCGATTCCGGGCATTTCGGTGAAAACCGCGTTCCTGTGCCGCGACAAACCGGCCATGAAAGAGGCCTTGCGGCAGGCCGAGGTCCCTTGCGCCCAGTCGATTGGCAGTGGCAATACCCAGGAAATCCTCGATTACCTTGAT
>CAMYKF010000261.1:23616-25712 GCA_947258905.1 uncultured Pirellulaceae bacterium
TTTCCTATGTCGGTTCCGGTGGCGAAGTCGCGGTTGAAGAGTTCATCGAAGGACATGAAGGCTTCTACGACACGATTACCATCGGCGGTCACGTCGTGCACGATTTCATCACGCACTATTTCCCAAATGTGCTGGAAGCCATGCGCAACCGCTGGATCTCGCCCCAGTTCATTACCACCAACCGCATTGATTCGGTGCCCGAGTATGCCGAAGTCAAACAGCTGGGCCGTCGCGTGATCGAGGCGCTGGACATCGAGACGTGCGCCACCCACATGGAATGGTTTTTTGGTCCCAAGGGTCTCAAGTTCTCGGAAATCGGTTGTCGGCCACCAGGAGTGCGAGCCTGGGACCTGTACAATACTGCCAACGATCTGGACGTGTATCGCGAGTGGGCGATGGCCATTTGTCATGGTCGGCCCGATCGCGAGGCATCCCGCCGCTTCAGCGCCGGCATCATCGCCTTGCGACCGAATCAGGACGGTCAGATCAGCGGTTATGAAGGCCTTGAGCAAATCCAGCAACGCTATGGCGAATGGATCATCGACTTTCACATCCCGCCCGAGGGCACAGCGACACAGGGCGTCGAGGCAGGTTACATGGCCAACGCCTGGCTGCGCATGAAACATCCCGATTATGACGAGTTGCGGAACATGCTGAACGACGTCGGTAACACGGTCAGGGTTTACGCGTCGTAAGGAGATTCATGAGCAAACCGTCGCAGCGTCGTCTTGTCCTGCTGGGTCCACAGCCCGGGTATGCTTCGCTGCGCGAGGCACTTGGGCGTCTGGAAATCACTTCGCCAGTCGCCTTTGTCACAGCGGGTTGGGAAGACGAAGAGAGCGATCCGCAACAATTGCAGCCTCTGGTTGACGCCCTGCCGGAAGGCTCATTCAATCTCGATTTGTTTCAGCGCAGCGAACAACTGTTTGCGGACGATCCCGACGTGATCGAGTTGCTGCGAGACCGCCAGGACGAATTGCGACATCTGCGGGACGTCTATCGTGTGCGTCTGGATTTTGCGCTGGATGCCGCCCGCCGCGTCGTGCGCCGCAAGGAGGAACTGATTGATATCGAGCCCGAACGCGAATCGGCCATCGATATGGTGCGGCAGCTGGACCGCGGCTACTTCGATCGGACCGGCGAGATTTGCCACAACTACGAACGCCGGCTGGATACCGCTCGGCGTCCGCAGGTCAAGCGGCACCGGGAAGAGATCAGCAAACAACTCGATCAGGCCGCGGCGATTGTCATCAGTGGAGGACATGCGGCAATCATTCTCAACCGGCTGAAGATTTTTGGGCTGCTGGAAACCCACACCCAACTGCCGATCATTGCCTGGTCGGCCGGGGCTATGGCGCTGTCCCAACGCGTGGTGTTTTTTCATGACTCGCCACCGCAAGGGCAGGGGAATCCCGAGGTATTGCGGGCCGGCATGGCACTGTTTCGCAAATATCTGCCGCTACCCGACGCCCGCAATCGGTTGCGACTGGATGACAAATTGCGTGTCGAACTGTTTTCACGCCGTTTCAACACCCACCAGTGCGTCGTCTTTGACGAACATACCGTGCTGGATCGCAAACATGGCAAATGGACGGTCTCCGATCGCGCTCAGCGACTCGGAGAGAATGGCCAGCTGGTTCAGGTGAGCGCATGATCCAGACGTTTCCTGACAAGTTATTGACCGGCCAGTCCAGCAGGGAAGATGTTGACGAGTTTCTGGCGGACCGCGAATTTCCGCTGGTCCACGATTCCCTCGTAACCTTTGTATTTCGCGGCGAGGCCGACAGTGTTGAACTGCGGCACTGGATCTACGGATTGCCATCCAGTATCCCCCTGTCGCGGCTCGGCCACACCGATTTGTGGTATCGCGTGATGGAGTTTCCGTTCGGATCGCGTATCGAATACAAGTTCGGTGTACGCCGTCACGGGCGGGAAGAATGGCTGCACGATCCGCTGAATCCCAACATCGCGCCCGATCCGTTTGGCGGTAACTCGGTTGTCCGCAGTTCGGGCTGTGTTGATCCCGAATGGTCGAAGCCTCAGGAAAACGTCTCCAGAGGTACACTGCGGCGGCTGGTGATTGATAGCGAGGCGTT
>CAMYKF010000262.1 GCA_947258905.1 uncultured Pirellulaceae bacterium
CTCAGTACCCTGGAATACGTGCCCGGCCGCACCGTGGCGCGCCATCTCGGCGTGGTGCAGGGCAGCACAGTGCGCGCCAAGCATATCGGCAAGGACATCCTGGCCGGGTTCAAGAACATCGTCGGCGGCGAATTGAAGGCCTATACCGATCTCCTGAGCCAGTCCCGCGAGGAGGCCGTGCACCGCATGCAGGCACAGGCCGAGGCGGTCGGGGCCAATGCGGTGCTCAATATCCGCTTTGCGACCTCCTCCGTCGCCCAGGGCGCCGCCGAATTGCTGGCCTACGGAACGGCGGTCAAACTAAGATAATTTGGTTTGCCAAACCCCTGTTGAAAAACGGTCGTTTTCTCCGCGGGCCCAAAACTCCAGGCGTCGCACGAGTTTTTGATACAAAGCGATTCGGTCCAAATCCCAGGGTAAACATGGACCTTTTGACACGACTCGAGCACACTGATCGACCTCGCTTTTGTTACCATGCGCCGTCAGTAGATACCAATGTCCCCGGGAAAGTGACTGTGTTTTCAACCCGTACACGCCGATGTTGCCCAAGGATGCAAATGTTTTCACGCCTTGCAACTGCGTTGCTGATGACCTGCCTGTTGGGCTCGACCGGGCTTATGGCTCAAAGGATGGAAATCGTCGAGCCCAGGCATATTTATTCCAATGCGAATCTGGTTCTTGTTTTCCAGATGCGGAATCTGGAAGCTCATTTAACGGAAGAGAATCGGGAAGCCCTGAAAAAGACACATGCATGGCTGTACGAAACCATCGGGCTGGAAACTGCTCGCTGCAAGGAAGTGATCTTGCAGTTTGGCGCCGACGACTATCTGAAAGAATTCTGGACTGTAAACGACTTTGCCGGTTTTGTATTTCGCGCGGAGGACGAAATTTCAGGTAACCAGATTTCCGAGTTTGCTCACCGTTTCGGGTTTGAGGAGATGACCCATCGGGAGCGGTCCTACATCGGATACTTCGGAAGGGGGCAGGGTTTTCTATTTCATTTCCACGAAAACTCACTGATTATCGCTGAAGAAGAACCCATCAAGTCACTCATTGATTCGGAAGTGGACGCCGCCGACGACCGCGACATCGACTTGTTGCAAAATCTTTTCGTGGATGCCGAGATTTGCGCTTGCGTTGATTTTGACAATGAATCATTTCGCGAGCTGTTCCCGATGCTATTTCGTCATGATGTCGGTATTGAAGTAAGCGATGCGTTGTCGAATGTTGTCAACAACGCAAAAAACGCGGCAATGACCGCAGACCTTGATTTTAAGCAACCGATTACTGTGGTTTTGGAAGTCAGTGAAACCGGAGATATTGAAGTTCTCCGGGAAGCGACCGGTGAGTTTGTAACAGGGATGCAACGTTTTGCAGAAAGGTTGAAAACAGACCTCCAGGAGTGGGTGCCCGCCGACATCGTTGATTCCGCGAAACGGTTTACTGAGGCATTGGCAGATCTGTTTGCCAACCCTGATATTTTTGCTGATGAAACGTCGGTAACCATAACGATTTCAGACACTGACGCTGCGTCCCGGGCTCTCAACGAGTTTGTCGCCATGATGAACGCCGTCGCCGATTCTTGAAGGAATTTAATCCCAGGGAAAACAGGTTACGGTGCACCGACATTACACCGCGCTAGGCCGGCGAGAGCCGGTGGATACAACGTGTCTTCATGTATTGGGACTACGCAACATACGAATATCTTCTGTCGGCTGTGCTGTTAATATGCGCGATGTTTGGCATGGGCGCAACTCTCAACGCAAAAGATTTTCTGGGCGTACTCAAGTCGCCGCAGGGTTTGTGCCTGATTATTGTCATGCAAATTGTGGTCATGCCACTGGTTGCCATCATGTTGGCGAGGGCTTTTGAATTACCAGCAGGCATTGCGGTGGGACTGGTTTTGGTTTCAGCGTTGCCTGGTGGGCTGTTCTCAAACGTTTTGACATTCCTGGGACGTGGCAATGTAGCCCTTTCGGTCTCGGCCACCGCGGTTTGTACGGTTGGTTGTCTGTTTACAACCGTGGCAGTACTCAAGATTTTCGCCGCCGCGGAATTGCCCGAAAATTTTTCAATGCCGGCCGGCAGAATCCTGGCGGAAGTTGGGCTGTGCTTGTTGCTCCCTTTGTTGCTGGGAATGACTCTCCATCGGGCGGCCCCTCAATGGGCTCCCAAAGCTAGTTCGTTTTGCCTCCGAGCGAGCTGGGTCTTGTTGGTCTTGATTGTGTCCGCCGCGTTGCTGGCTGGCCGTCTCGACCTGACGGCCTACGGCTGGAAATCTCCGTTGGTGCTCATTCTGTTTGGAATGATCGCGCTGTGGTTTTCATACGCTGCTGCTTTTCTGATCCGCCTTTCAATTGATGACTCGTTCACGGTGGCAGTCGAAGTCGTCGTTCGCAATTCGCACCTGGGGATATTGCTCAAAGCCGCATTGTTTTCATCCAGCGACACCCGGCATTTGGAAATTGCCGACGGTGTTTTGTATACCGTTCTGTTGTACGCAGCGGTTTGCCTGATAATCACCATTTCGGAAGTCGTCGCCAAACGCAGAATGCTGGGTCCGGTTTTTGGGCGAATGCGAAAAATAAACCGACTGGATTAGACTTTCTCCATTGCCGCGCGAAACTGTTCGACCCGATGTTTGAAATCCCGTTTCGTTTCCGAATGAACTTCCAGGATGCACTGTCGTTCGTGGCTGGAAGGGTGGGCAAATGCGTCCGCGCCGCGATCGATGCCTTGAACTGGCATAAGAACTGTTCAGGACCAAGGCCATCGCCGGCTTAAGATAACGAGCCTTGGCAAAACGGTTCAATGTGACTCAAGTCAATAAAAAAAGACAGGCGTTTCCAAAGGATTGAACCAACTTCGTGTTTTCACCATCCTGCGCTGCAGCATCGTCTTCCGCCTGTTCCTGAAAGGCGGACAACCCGCTCGTCCATGTTGGTGCTAACACAACCGGGACAAAGGTTGCGGTTCGTGGAAATCGACTCATGATTAACTTACCGAGGGATGAAATGAATTTTGGACAAGACTTTATCCGACTCCAGGTTGAGTTTTGAAAAAACTCGCCAATGGTTTCGAGCCGAATATACAACGATTATTGGTTGACGGGACGATATTCGGAACGATCCCGGGAAAATGCAGATAACAAAAAACGAGGGACTGACAGGAATTCCAATACGGGCACTTCTCAGGCGTCTTTGCGCAAACAGACCTGAACCCTTTGGGCTCTCCCGAAATACGAGCACACGATTTAATTTTTCTGTCGAACAGGGGTCGTGGGCGGCGGGGATTGGAATGCGTTGCCTCCAGGACGTGGTATACTAGCGGCGGGGATTGGAATGCGTTGCCTCCAGGACGTGGTATACTAGGTAGTTGTTGAGTGGAGAACCGCCAATGCCGCGGCTCAGCAGAGCTCTCGGTCGTCCTCAAAGTGCGGTTACCCGCATGTCGAAAAGCAAACACGTCAGCCACTGGATTGACCTGGTCAAGCATGGTGACTCCGCGGCTGCAAATCAGATTTGGCAATACTACTTCGAAGGGCTCGTGCGTTCGGTTCGCCACAAATTGCATGGGCAGAATCGAGCCGTTTCGGACGAAGAAGATATCGTTCTGAGTGTGTTCGACAGCTTCTACGTCGCAGTTAAAAAAGGTCGGTTTCCCGACCTGTCCGATCGATACGATCTTTGGCAACTTCTACTTCGCATGTCCGCCAGAAAAGTCGTCGACAAGCGGAGGCATGATCAGCGGCAGCGACGCGGTGGCAACGTCCAAATCCACTCTTTGGATCGGGCAAAAGACGACGAAAACGTCATCGAGGCCATCGGAAACGAGCCAACACCGGAAATGGTACTGATGATGCAGGAATCCGTCGAGCAATTTTTTTCTCATTTGGGTGTCGGGCAACTCAGAGATTTAGCGGGTGACAAGCTAGAGGGGTATTCAAACGCGGAGCTCGCGAAGCGTTTTGACTGCTCGGAGCGGACGATTGAACGCCGTCTGCACCTGATTCGAGAAAAATGTCAACAGGAATTGGTCGAACACGATGAGCATACGCCAGAAAAAACTACCGATCGCGGCCCTGGAACGGATTGACGACCTGTGCGCTGAGTTTGAACGGCAATGGCGTACAAACGAGGCGCCTTCGATTGAATCAGTTCTCGGCGGCGATGTGTCTCCCATTGAACGAGATGTCTTGCTGGCGGAACTGATTGTTCTGGACATCGACTACCGGCGACGGCGGGGCGAAATTCCAACCGAACAGGAATACATCAATCGGTTTCCGGAAGATGCAAGAGTCATCAAGGACGCTCTAAAAGAGGGCGACAAGCGGATCGCGGCGTTCGAACCTCCAACGATTGCCCGACTGTCCGAACTCTTCCCCGCGCTGCAAATCATCGAACTCATTGGCGCTGGAGGCATGGGGGCCGTCTACAAGGCTCGCCAAGAGGGACTCGACCGCGTTGTCGCACTCAAAATTCTGCCTGAGGAGTTTGGGCACGACGTCAAGTTCGCGCTGAGGTTCACGCGTGAAGCACGCACGCTGGCAAAACTGAGTCACCCCAACATCGTATCTGTGTTCGAGTTCGGCAATGTCGACGACACGTACTACTTCCTGATGGAGTTTGTCGATGGTTCGACTCTTCGTGACGTTGTTAAGGCGCGTCAGTTAGCGCCCGAACACGCGCTGGCGATTGTGCCGCATCTTTGCGACGCATTGCAATACGCTCACGATCAGGGTGTAGTACATCGTGATATCAAGCCTGAGAACATTCTGATAGCCGCGGACGGTTCGGTAAAAATCGCTGACTTTGGGCTCTCGCGCATACTTGAAAACGAGAGCCAGCAGGATCTCCTTACCGGCACTCATCAAGTCATGGGGACGCCGCGGTACATGGCTCCTGAGCAGTTCGAGGGTTTTCACGGAGTCGATCACCGTGCAGACATTTATTCTCTGGGCGTTGTCTTCTACGAAATGCTGACAGGCGAACTTCCGATCGGACGATTCGCGCCGCCGTCAGAAAAAGTCGAGATCGACGTTCGCCTTGATGAAGTCGTATTACGGACACTCGAAAAGGAACCCAAGCGCCGCTACCAGCGAGCGAGTCAGATCAAGTCCGATGTGCAATCGATTACCTCGACCGACAATCCCGCCCTTGCTCGGACTCGGACGTTCGTCGGCGACGCGAAATCACAAGTCAACGAAGCCACAATTGCAAGCCTCGAACAACAGGAACTGGCAGGCCGCCTCTTGCTGACGCGTCGCCAATTGTTGGAGCGTGTCGAAGACTCGCTGCGACCACTGTCCCGCGGACAACTTCTTCAAGTGCTGATTGGTGTTGCATTCATCGCACTCGGAGTTCAATGCTGGGCGCTAAATACGGACATTCCGCATCGCGTTGTTTGTGGAGTGATTGTGCAGATTTACGGAATTCTCGTGATTTCTCAAGGCTTGCTCGTCTTCACGAGAAACAAAGGAATCGATTACGCAAAACCAGTCGACGAAATTCGCAGCAAACTCGACAGCCTGCGATCCGGCTACCTGCGTGCCGGCATCATCATCGGGTTTGTGTGGTGGCTGATGTGGATTCCCGTTGCCGTTGCCTTCCGACTAGATGTCGTGCTGCATCCGAATTCGCTGGTTGTATCGCTGATTGTCGGAGTGATCGGTTTTCTTTTGTCCGTCTGGCTTTATTGGCGAGTTCTGACGTCAAAAACAGATTCGGCCGAGACCTGGAAAAGAAAATTCTCTGGCGAAAGTATCAGGACCGCCTATCTCTCACTCGACGAGATCGAAAGTGCTCAAATTCGTTGACACCCCCAACGGGCCGGCTCCTGTCGCATTTCAATGGTCGTGAAAACGAACGGCGACTCTTCATCTTTGAGCGCATGGGGCATCAGAGCGTTCCGTGCAGTGTACTACTTGCTTTGGCTTTATCGATCGACGCATTCAAGCATTGAATCGTTATCGCGCGTCGGTGTTCACGACCGCCGCAACAAAAGGACATCCGGCAAAACTCATCGGCCCGACACATCGCCAAACCGTAAAACGTTGATTAGATGGGGAGCGAAAAACCGCCCAATTCGGACAGCATTTCCAGGGCCTGCGCAAGGCGGTGATTTCAGCGTAACGCGACATTGGCTTTCGGAGAATCGGTCGATACTTTCGCACAGCAGAAAACGGTTGACTTTCTGGCCGAGCTTGCCCTCAGTTGCCCCCTCCGAAGGCACGTTCCCAACTGGCTCGGTCGGTGACATTGGTCATCTGTTCGTTGTACTTGGGATTTCGGCCCTCAAAGTTGACGTAATTGTAAGGCGCGCCCTCATAGTATTCGCCGGTGGCTGTGTTCGTAGTGCCCCAGGAATCGGAGTGGTAGACGGTGCCACCCTCCACGTCGGAGATCCAATCGGAGGTCCCACGGATGTAGCTGGTGCGCTGGTAGTCGATGTAGTCCGAACTTCGATTGCGTTCCTGGAACGCCGCGTTCATCATGCTGCGGATTTCCTGCGCGTTTCGGGCAACGAGCGCGGACGTTTGCCGTTCCATTTCACGGACCCGTGCCAGGCCGGCGGCGATGTATCGCCTGGCAAACTCGTCGTTGATGGCGTAGGAGCGGAGCATGTCGGCGTAGTTGGGGATGAAAGCGTCGAACCGGTCGGCCGGCCCGGTGACGGTCATGTGCCAGAGTTGCCATTTGAGGTTGAGGCGCGAGCCGAAGCTGATGCCGAAGGTGTAGCCCTTGGAGGGAAGGCCCTGGGCATTGGTAAAGGTGTAGACGAATTCCTCGGCTTTGGCGGGTCCGTCGTATCCTTCGGCGAGTTGGGCGTTGACTTCCTGGCAGGGGGTGACTTCCAGGAGGCGGATGTCATTCATGAGGCCTTGTCGGCCAGCGAAGAAGGCCAAGGCCTTGTGCGGGTCGAGCTGGTCGGAGACGACGAGCCCGTGCCCGCTGACGCCGACCTGCGGAGTGATCGCCTCGGCGGAAGCGACCAGGAAGGCGTACTGCGCAGTGGGGTCGCCGGCAATAAAAGTGCCCACGCCGATGTCGTGGACCTGCCAATCGTTGGGGATATGGAAGGACGCGGAACCATCGCTCAGACGGTGGGTGATCATCGGGAGCTTTTCCTCGGCCATCGTGCGGTAGGCACCCTTGGTGACCTGAATGTTGGAGAGGATGGTAAGAAGTTGTTGCCGGGCGGCGTCAAGTTTGCCGCGCGGGGCCTCAATGACACCGGCGGTGAACCATCCCTGTCCGACGGAGGTCCAGAAGCGGAATTCCTTTGGGGTCTTCCTCGCGTCGGTATAGGCGCCGTCGAATACGAGGCGGCCCTCGGCCATTTTTGCGTCCGTTGCCATCAGACCGGGGTGGGTTTTGCGGATTTCCCTCACGAGTTGGCCTGTGAGTGCGGCCACATCATCCCCGGTGGGACTGAACCCGCAGAAGAGAATGACCTGATATTGCCCGGTCGGGTCGGTGACGGTGATGCAACGGAAACCGGGATTGGCAGTTTCGTTGGCCTGCCAGTCCGGGGGGGCGTAGAGGACGAAGTTGGCCTGGGCGGTGACCATCTTCTTCATGTCCGACTTCGCCATATGTTGAGCGATTCTGTTCATTGACTTGTCCTTTGATTTGAAGTTTGCACTGACAAACTTGGGCGGATCGGCCTTTTTTGGTTATTCTTCAATATTGTTCCGCCCTTGTGGTTCCGCCTTTTGGCTATTCCTCAGAGAAACGCTTTCCTGCGACTGAAACCGCTGGCCGCTACCTGACTAGGCGAGCGTGCCGGACATCGATCCACCGACTAAAATTGAAATTTCCTAGTCACTTCCAGAAGAACTCAATACATAAGGATGCACACGTGTGCTCCGCATCTTGAATGCCAACAGCAGTTCCATTGACGCATTGCAGGCATCCCAGCGGGAAAAAGATGGCTTTCTGGAAATTGGTTTCATTGAGCGGATGTCAACCGGTGTGCTAATTCCGCTCATGACTCGTTGCTCCCCCTTTCAAAAACGCACATTAACAACTTCCCGATATTGAAGACGCATGGCGTCTGAAGGCGCGTGGTGTCAGAGCCGAGATACAGTAGTTCAATGGTTTTGGCTCGCGCGGAATTCCCTGGAGCGGCGTCAACGCTGCCCTTGCACCCGATAATTCAAAAACTCATCTCACAATTCAAAGTCCCGGAGTCAATGTCCAGTCGCAATAGAGAGTTTTCGGTCCGATACGGACATCACCTTACAAGGCGGCCAGCTTCTTTCATCAGACTGTGATGCGCAGCGGTAAGCCATGATTACACCTGGAAGGTGTCGAACCAGCCCGGTATTTGCGGCAGTGCATACGCGAGTCGGGCAGGGGGTGGGGACGCATTTTGCCGCAACCAGTGATGGGGACGGAAAACGACTCGCTCCCAATTCGCAAAATAAAAACGCCGGGAAAGGCGCAAATGCCGGTTTCTACCAAGCCATCGGGACACCCGGAGGGAGAGGGGGGCCATTGCCACGCGTCACAATTTGCAATTTGCATTTTGCAATTTGCAATTTTCCAATCACGCAAACAGTGCACTGACCGGATGGGCCTTGACCAGCTCGCGTGGCTGGTTCAGATGATTCATGACCATCGTTTCGGGATCGATGCCGAACGCGTGGTAGATCGTGGCCAGCAACTCGCCGGGGTGCACAGGATCCTCGACCGGCGCGGAAGCGGTTTCGTCGGATTTGCCGTGTACATATCCCCGTTTGATGCCGGCGCCGGCGATCAGCCCCGTGTAACAGTACGGCCAGTGATCGCGACCGTCGTTGTCGTTGTCGTTGCCGGAGGTACTGACGCCGCGTTGCGGGCTGCGACCGAATTCACCAATCGCCACCACCATTGTCTCGTCCAGCATGCCCCGCTCGTCGAGATCCTCGATCAGGCCGCTTAAACCCTGATCAAACATTGGCGCCGACTGATTCTTCATGCGCTTGCTGAGACCCTTGTGCTGGTCCCAGCTGTGATTGTCGCTGTTGGCAACTTTGGGCCAGACGACTTCCACGACCCGCGTGCCGGCTTCGATCAGGCGTCGGGCCAACAGGCAGCTGTCGCCAAACGTATTGCGACCGAATTTTTCACGGACCGCTTCGGGTTCATCGGAAAGCTGAAATGCGCGGCGGGCCTGACCGGACACGACCAGATCCAGCGCCTGCTGGTAATGCCGATCCAGTTCGTAAGAGGCAACCGCCTTGTCGATTTCCGGCATTTGCTGATTGACCAGTTCACGCAATCGTGCGCGTCGCCGCAGACGCACCGAAAAGACTTCCGGCGGCAACTGCAAATCATCGATGATGATGTTCTGCATCTTGTTCATGTCCATGTCGTCGCCGGTGGGGTACAGCGTGTAGGGATCATACGCCTTGCCCAGGAATCCGGCGGTGCCGCCCTTGCCCACGACGTTGCTTTCCTGCAAGGGACGGGGCAGCATGACGAACGGCAGCATTGGCACGTCGACCGGCTTCATTTTGATAATGTGCGAACCGAAGTTCGGAAAGTCCTTTGGCGTGGGTGGTTCCAGCTGGCCCGAGGCACTGACCTTGTCGGTCGTATAGCCGGTCATCATCTGGTAGATGGCGGCCGTATGATTGAACAAACCGACCGGTGTGTAGCTCATGGACCGGATCAGGGTGAATCGATCGTTCAGCTGCGCCAACCGCGGCAGATTCTCGGTGAACATGACACCGGGAATCTTCGTGGAGATTGGCTGGAAGACACTCCGCACATTGTCGGGAACGTTTTCCTTGGGATCCCACAAGTCGATGTGACTGGGGCCGCCCTGCAGATAAACCATGATGATACTTTTGGCCTTGTTCCAGCCCGGTGCATCCAGTCGCAGGGGACTGGCGGCCGCGGCCGTCTGCAGCTTGAGCAGCGAACCGAGCGACAATCCCAGCATGCCGCTGCCACCGACACGCAGGATATCCCGCCGGCTGACTTTCAGTTCCCGATCACACAGGTCTTTGCCGGGTTGGCCAAGAATGCGAAACATGATTGGTCTTTCGATTCGGTAGTGGGTAGTGGGAATTCTGGAACCGCCCCAGCCCCCCTTTGGCAAAGGGGGGAGTGAAGGGCAGCCTCCCTTTCCAAAGTGGGGAGGCAGGCACGGTTCGTTTCTAATG
>CAMYKF010000263.1 GCA_947258905.1 uncultured Pirellulaceae bacterium
TACGCCTGCCCACACCTGTCGCTGCATGGCCCGACACTCTCTTTGTGAAACGCAATGTGCGCAGAGCACGCAGAGGGATGCGCACGCGAGAGGCCCAGCGCAGACACTCCTATCCAGGAGACTGGCCGACGGCGTCCTCTTTCTCGTAGCCATGGGGGTGCGACTGATGCCAGCGCCACGCGGTCTCGACGATGGTCTTGAGATCGGGCAAGGCAGGCTGCCAGTCCAGCACCTGTCGCGCCTTGCTGGCGTCGGCGACCAGTTCCGGAGGATCGCCAGCCCGCCGCTTGCCCATCACTTCGGGAATCTCGTGGCCGGTCACTTCGCGACAAACATCAATGACTTCCCGCACGCTGTGCCCGGTGCCTGTGCCCAGATTGACTTCGATGCCCTGACCAGGCTGCAATCGCTCCAGCGCCGCCAGATGAGCCATGCCGAGGTCGTTGACGTGAATGTAGTCTCGAACGCACGTGCCATCCGGTGTCGGATAGTCGTCGCCAAAGACGGTGATGTGAGGGCGCTGGTCCAGAGCGACTTGCAGCACCAGCGGGATCAGGTGCGTTTCGGGGTCGTGGTCTTCACCGATACTGCCGTCCGGTGCCGCTCCCGCAGCATTGAAATAGCGCAGCGATGCGTAGCCGAAATCGTAAGCCCGGGCATAATCGCGCAAGGCCTGTTCGATGACCAGTTTCGTGAAGCCGTAAGGATTAACGGGCATCTGTTTTTCGGCTTCCGTAATCGGAACGACATCGGGGATGCCGTAAGTCGCACAGGTGCTGGAGAACACGATCCTGTTCACGTCGCATTCACGCATGGCTTCCAGCAAATTCAGAGCAGCGACTACATTGTTTTGATAATACCGGGCCGGATCAGTCACCGACTCGCCGACCAGGGCACTGGCCGCAAAATGCATGACCGCCTCGATCTTGTGATCGCGCAAGACCTGACACACCAGCTGCCGGTCGTTGAGATCGCCTGTCACCAGCTGACCGGCAATGACCGCGGCCTGGAATCCGGTCGAAAGATTGTCGAGCACCACGACGGTGTGGCCTTGTTCGTCCAGCAACTTGACCATATGGGAGCCGATGTAGCCGGCCCCGCCAACAACGAGAACATTCATGGGCTGTGCGCCTTACAGGGCTTTTCTAGGCTGCGCGTCGCGCCTGCTGCAGCGGCTTGCTAACCAGCGTGTCAACGGTGCACAGAGGATCGTGGCGAGCCGCCCACTGGCGGGCAAAATCAGCAGCGGACTTTCGATAGTGTGCGTAATGAGTCACCATTTCGTCAACGGCGCTGGCCAGGGAATCCTCTCCCGCGGCAATCACGCCCACCGCGCCACGGGGCGGCAGGGGTTCGGCCGGGTCGAGAAATGTAACGGACACGTTCGCGATGCTGATCGAGGAATCCAGCCAGGCATTGCGGAATTCAAGCTCGGCCTGGTCAAATCCGGGCTGTAGATGGAACATGGCAATCGATTGGCCACCGTGCTGACGCATCGTCACGACTTGCTTGTCCTCGCCGATGATTTTTCCGCGATCGTCAAAGCTGACCAGTTTGATTTCGACAAAGCTCCCCGGCTCGCCGGGCCAGCGCCAACTAAAACGAATCACGGCGGTGCGGCAGTTCTCCAGCGGCAAATCCTTGCTGTTGATCGTGCAGCCAAACGGATTTCGCTCGCGATCAAAAGTGATACTGCCGCCGGCGTGCGGAGCGTTCCGTTTATCCCACTGCAGATCGGTCATCGGCAGTGTTTTGCGAGCGTTGGCAGTTGGCATCAGTTTTTCAACATGCCGGGCACAGGATTCGCTGATCTGTTCGCCCAGCCAGCAGCCGGCCGGCACGATCACCGGTTTGCCGGCCGCCAGAAATTCGCTGAGGATTCCCGCACGTCGCGCGTAATAGCGGTGGCTGTCGTAAAACACGAGGCCAATGTCCGAGTTGCCGATCAGCTTGACATAGTCTTGTTTAGGCAGCGGATGCGGGTGCAAATGCACGAGTCGGCGAAATTGTTTGTCTCTGACCGTGCGGGCCCGTTTGGGACTGAGCAGGTGGTTGCGTGAAAACGGCCGGGGGCTGCCAGCCTGGATGTCCAGTGTCAATTTGCCGGAAGCGATCTGCCGGTCCCAGATGGAATCAACCAGCTGCGGAAGAATCTGCTTTTGACCTTTCTCCCGACGCACGCCGCCGGCCACGGCCATCCGCAAGGCCCGCTGAGGTACTTCGTCCGATTGATGTTCCGACAAATCGGCGTTCAGTGGCCACGCCAGTTCCTGAAATTGCAACAGTCGGATGCGGTTGTACTGGCTGGCCAGCTCGCGCGATGTCGTCCATGCGCGGATATCGTGATAGGGTACGCGGGCCAATGCCGACTGAAAACAGTTGAACACGGAGTTCTCGGTGCGTGACTGGTTTTCAAATTCATCCGGGCGGCCCGAGAAAATGCTGAAATGGAATTGCACGTGCCACGTGGCTTGCAGGGTTCGCGGATGATTCGACAGGTACGCGGCCAGACCCATAAATTCCAGCTCGGACATCGTCGTAAACAGGACGTGATCATCGTCGTCGAAGGAGAAACGGCTGAAGAAACTATCGCAGTCTTCGGCGAAGTGCTGGATCAAACGGCCACGAGCCCGAATGCGCCGCATCTGTGCGCGGCGGGCAATCCAGTTGCGAAAGCGGCCCTGCGAGTGATGCGGCCGTCGCTCATCGGGTTTGGCATCGACAAGCACCCGCAGACCAGCCAGGTGACTAAGGGCGCTGTAGGTGGTTTCACGAAACGGATTGGCAAATTCGCCCAATTCGCGCAGCGGCCGTGAATCGGATGGTCGCAATCGACGGGTCGGTCAGCGATTGATCGATGATGAATAACGTTGCCAACTCAGCAGCTCCATCACGCCGGAAAAAAAACGTGCGGGATATTAGCAACGCCTCGCGTCACTCGCAATTGCAAACGGCCCTGAACACTTGCCAGCACACGCGCGATTGCGATTGACCCCGCACCTCGATCGCCTTACAAGTCGCCAAGTTTTTTCAACCCGTCATTGAATCCTGTGCGCAAAACCCGCAATCCCATGACTCACGTTGTTATCCTGCCCTACTTCTGCGATGAAGAAATTCAGCGTTATTTGAAAATCATCAAACGGCTGGGTGAGTTTCCTGCCCAGCAATGCGACTGGCATTTCCTGCTAGCTGCCAGCCCGCGAATTGAACCCAGCGAGCAATTGCGAGCGGCTTGCGAGCAAGTAGCTCCAACACAATCGTTCCAGTGTCCCACCCAGGTGTTCGGCTATCCGCAAGGGCCGACGGCCATGTTCTGGGACGCCATGGACTACATCGAACAGCATTCGCCGGACGATGGCGGTTTTGGATTGTGGCTGGAATCGGATATGGTGCCGGTCAAACCCGACTGGCTTGATCGTCTCGACGACGAATGGAACGCTTCGGGACCGCCCCTGTTGATGGGCTGTTACGTTCCGGAAGTTTACAAGCAGCGTTTGTTGCGACGCCGCAAACTATTGCTGGAAGACCACGTCAACGGCGGAGCCTGTTACGCCAAGCAATTTTCACGCTGGATGCCGGGCGAGGCACGCGAAGGTGTGTTTGACGTAGCGGTATTCAAGCTGGCCAAAAAACTGGGGCGAGTCAAATCTACCGCGTTGATCGATTTCTCGAACAACGAGCGGGTCCGCCGGGATGTGCTCGATCCGGACAAGGTGTTGTTGCACGGATTCATGCAGGACAAGGACAAGTTCATCGACGATTGCATTGCTCCGATCACAGAATGGGAGCGGCGCAACATGTTCCTGCATCCGGTGATTGATTCATGGGAGACGGCCCGTCGCCGTTTGCGTGTGTGGGCGGTGCGACGCGGACAACGCGCGATGTACGAGAATATGTTGCTGGCCAAGCGGCGTGATAACACGCGGCGCGCAGCCTGACCAACGCATCCAGCAGGGGGCCACCAGGTGATTATTGACCATCTCAGCACGTTTCCTCATGGGGGTGCCGGCACGGCGGCCCGGCGGCTTCATGAACGTCTGGTCGAACGCGGTGTGTGCAGCCGTTTCAATTACTGGAAAGATGAATCGGACCAGCAATTCGACAACTCCTTTCATCAATTAACACTGGATCACACGGACCAGTCGCTACCCATCCTCAAGCCGCTGGCGCGCAAGCTGGAGAAACGTCGCCGCCGCATGATCTGCGAGTGCTACGATCGCCACGTTGCGGACCGCCCGGAAAAATACGAGCTGTACTCCATCCCCTGGACGCTTGACAAATCATCGCTGGATGTGACCGCGCTGGGCAGTGATGTCATCCATTTGCATTGGATGGCGTTTTTCATCGACTATCCCAGCTTCTTTCGCTCCATCCCGGACGCGATGCCGATTGTCTGGTCGTTGCACGACATGAATCCGTTGACCGGAGGATGCCACTACAGCAGTGGGTGCAGCCGGTTTACCGTGGGCTGCGGCAACTGTCCGCAACTGCAGCATCCCGAGCCCCGCGACGCTTCGCATGCCGGTTTCCGAGCCAAGCAACGTGCTTTGAAACGCAAGCGGATTCACGTGGTCACGCCTAACGCATGGTTGTCCAATCTGGCCCAAAACAGTCCGATCTTTCCCGATCAAACAAGGTTCTCCGTCATCCGGCTGGGGCTGGATGAGCAGGCGTTTCGCCCGGTCGATCAGCAGAAGGCACGACAGGAACTGGGGTTGCCTGCCGATGTGCCGTTGGTGGCTTTTGGCGCCGATGATATCGAGAACTATCGCAAGGGGTTTCATCACCTGCTGGATGCCCTGCGGCATATTCAACAACAGTCCGAAGTGCAGTGTCTGGTGTTTGGCCGCGGCAATCTGCCCACGGACCGAAGTGGGTTGCCCAAATTTCACGAATTCGGTTTTGTGGACTCGCCCGAGCGGCATCGCCTGATCTATTCAGCGGCCGACGTATTCGTATTGCCATCTCGCGAAGACAACCAGCCGCAAACAGGGTTGGAGTCGATGGCCTGCGGCACGCCTGTGGTGGGATTTCGAGCCGGCGGGATACCGGAATATGTGCGTCACGAGGAAACCGGATTGCTGGCCGGTATGGGCAACGAACGGGAAATGGCGGAATGCATTATGCATTTGATCAATTATCCCCTGCAGCGGCGTCAACTGGGCCAGGCTGCACGTCAGATGATCGAGCACGAATTCACTGCGGAGTTGCAGGCCCGCAACTACATCGAACTCTACCGGGAACTCGCCAATATCTCCACTCCGCTGGAATTACCCGAACTGCGGAGTTTGCCGGCTGTCGCCTGAGCATGCGAAAAAAGGCTCTGGCTCGCGGAGTTGGCACCAGTACTGCAGCTCAAGTTAACCGGATTCGCGAGAATTCGGGACGGGACACAGCAGGAAACAACCGGAGTTCTTGCACCTTTGGTTCCGAGGCAAATAGAACTCTGCGCCGTAGTTCCAGCCTCCGGAATTCAATTCAGTTTCCGCAAGGTCGAGACTCCTGCCGAGACAGGAAATACCGGATGTTTGTTTCGGCAAGAGCCTCAATCTCCCAATTAAGGGACAGCGTCCAGGCAACCAATCGGCGATCACCCGTGCCAATTGTTGCACTGGACGTTGATCCGGCACAAAATGAATTCGGATTTGCAAAGCCGTTTGCAACTTTTCAACCGCGGTTATTCCTGCCATCAAGATGAATCCGTTGATTTTTTTGCGTTTGCTTCCGATGTGGGCGTTGCTGCTGCTGTGCCTCGGTCCGCAAACAGGCCTGTGTTTTCAGGAGGCTGCTCAGGAGACGACCGAAACAAAAATCAATGCGGTTCGGGCCTTGCTGAATTCGCGTTCGTTGCCCCCGGACGTCCGTTACCGCATTGTGGTCAACAAGTTGACGGAAGTGCTCGAAGAGGAGCCGGATAACCAAACGGCAAAAAACCTGTTGGCTCAGGTGTATTTGTTCTCGAAAAAGGTCGATGAGGCTGAAGCGCTGTTTCGTGAACTCTTCGAAGTCGAACCTTCCTACTACAAGTTTCTCGACAAGTTGCTTCGCGATGAGGATCGGGAAGCGGAAGCAGTGGAGATCGTTGAACAGGCGCTGGCCCGTTATCGCGCCCGCCTGGAAGAGGAACCGGACAACCTGAAAGTGCTGGTGATTATTGCCGATTGCCATGTGTTGCTCGATGAATTTGACGAAGCGGCAGCAAAACTGGAACAGCAACTCGAGAATGCCACGAACGCGCAGCAAAAAAAAGGGATCGAGAAAACGCTCGCAAGTGTATTCATGGCGTATGCATTGTCGCTGGCCCCGCAGATCGCCGATGCAACCGAGGTTCGCGAGCAGTACATGATTCTGGTCCGCAAGGCCTATGGCTATGATCCGACAAATCAAGCGGCTCTGATTGAGTTAACACGCCATGCCTGTGCTGACTACCCGGACTCGGTCCAGGCACTTGAGCTTTACGACGTGCGAAAACAGCCCAACCAGGCACCCGATCAGGCTTTGCAACTCGCCGGGACCTGGGAGGTGTTGAATGGAGACCGGGAACTGGGCGTTCGCCTGCTGGAAACAGCGGTAGAAAAAAACCCGCGCAATCATGAAGCGGCCAACAATCTGGCGTTTACGATCAGGGACGACAACCTGCACCGCGCTCTGTACCTCGCCAATCTCGCTCTGGCCAACCAGCCAACCAACGTCAATTATCTTGATACGCGAATCAAGATCCTTATGAAAATGGAAAACTACGGCGATGCCGTGGTTGATCTCAACACGGCGATCCGCCTCGACAAGGAAAACCCCAAGTTTTACCGGCTGATGGCCGAGTGCTACCGGCAGCAAAACGTGCCCGTACGGGCTCAGGAATACGAACGCAAGGCAGCGGACATCGATCGCAACTAAACAAGGCTGTTGCCGTCGTGCCGATACGGAGAGGTCGGTTGCCAGACGCTGCGGTCAGCCTGACGATGCGGGCGCAAAAACAACGGGCCGGCTTGTTGACTGCCGGCCCGTTTGATTTTCTCGGCTTCCTGGTCGCGAACTACCAGCCGCATCCGCCGCCGTAGCCGCCACCGAAGCAACCACCGCCACCGCAGCCGCCGCCGCCACC
>CAMYKF010000264.1 GCA_947258905.1 uncultured Pirellulaceae bacterium
ATCGATATGGCTATGGCTACACCAGCCTGATAGTCGGAGTGCCGTGGTACTACGGCGGTTATTACTCCAGCTACTATCCGGGATACTATTCCACCGGGTACTACGATCGTGGTTACTATTCCGATCCGCTATACACACGCGATCTCTATTCGCCGGTGTTGCCGCTGACCGGCACGACCGTCGTCAATCCAAATTTTGTTGACAACACGGTCGTTGCACCGGCCAATCCGGTCGCGGCTCCGGTGATTCCCACCAGCGGCTCGGCCACGGCGTACCAGCAACAGGCTGAGCAGGCTTTCATGGAAAAGCGTTATGCCGACGCCGCGCGATTCTCCGACCACGCCATGGTGGAAGATCCCGGCAACGCCTATCTGCATTTGTTTGCGGGACAAGTTCTCATGGCATTGGGCGAATATCGTACGGCCGCCGCGGCCATCCATCAGGGAGCGAGTATGCTGAAAGCGGATGAACGCGGATTTGTTGTAAAAAACAATGCCCGGCTGTACAGTCCCGGTGAATACGACTTGCAATTGCAGCAACTCGATAACTATATCGCCAGCAATCCGATGGCGGCGTATGCGTATTTTCTCCGTGGCTATCAGAACCTGTATCTGGGGCGAGATGATGTTGCCCGGCGCAGCCTTGAAACGGCTGTCAAACTGGAACCTGCCGATACATTGGCCAGTGAAATGTTGATCGAAGCCGGTGGCACGCCACCGGCGGCGCCGGCACCTGCACCCGGCGGAATGCTTCCTGCCCCTGCCCCCGCACCGGCTCCTGCTCCGGAACAAGCCCCGGAAACAGGTGATGGCGCGCTGGTGCTCATCGACGATGGTCAACCTTGATCCGACCAAGCGGAGTATCCATCCTTGACCGTGCGGTCGGTTACCCGGATTGCCGCCGCGGTTAAGACGCCGACTATCGCCGTCGGCGATGGCGGGACAGTAGTGTCAGGGCCAACAGACCGGTCAGGCAAAACGAACCCGGTTCCGGGATCGCTCGAGCCTGGCCTTCCAGCACTCGAAAATTTGAGAAGGCCGCCGTGGCTTCACCGCCTGCCCAGCCGTTGGGCGCAAAAATGGTGATGGCCTCGCTACGCATAAAGAACGAGGCCAGCAGCGGTTTGTCGGTCCATTCGTTTTGCACACCCGCGAATGTGGTTGTTCCAGCCGGAGTTCCTGCCCCTGGGACGTTGGACGCTCCCAGCGTGACATCGCCGCTGGTCGCGTCGTATTCGACAAACAGGCTTCCATTCAACGTAGCGGCCAGGCCAGTATCCTGTAGCGGCGCCTGAACGCCGGCGCTCACGGCAACGCCCTGGTAATTTGGAATAAACGGAAATATGATTCCGTCGTCAGTTACGAATAGGGCACCCGCGGAATTGGAGCCGTTTCGATTTTCGCCAACGCCAAATACAAACACCAATGCTCCGTTGGCCGCGTTAAACGACACATTGAAGTCGATCGCGATGGTAAAGTCGGCGTCGATATCGAACACGTACCCCGCGGTTGACGAAGCGGCTGTGGTACCATCAATGGAGGTGTAGCCGATCAGAGTGCCTGGATTGACGGGCGAATTGGCCGCAGACAGGGTTGCCTGGGCCGGTGTTGCCATGGTGGTGAAGGCCGGATCAGAGGGAGCCTGCAACAGGTGCCAGTTCGTGAAATCCGTAATATCTGCTGCAGTCCATTCAGCGGGGATAAACATCACAATGGTCGCAATGACCAGGCAAGTGCGTGGCAATTTCATCTGGAAACAGGGGGCAAAACCGTCTGGGACTGTCGGCAAATATTTCGCTCGACAACCCTACGCTACCGTTTCAATGGCGCAAGCCATTTTTTTCAAAACCGCAGCCGTTTCACGGCCTCAAGCCATGGCCGATGGACCCGGAATTGGCCGGTCCTGGACACTGGAATGCGGGACCCCGGGTACGGCAGGCCACTTCAGTCGATGCGCTGGGAGATCTCGCCGGTCGCCTTGTTGCGCAGGATCACCTTCGTACTCCCGTCAGGCATGCGTTCGCGCTTGACGAGAAAGTGATCGTCATCGTATTCGCGACGCACCGCAATGTTTTCCACGTTTTCACGGCCCCGCCACACGGCCAACTCCACCGGCTCCCATTTGCGAGACTCGCAGGAACGATAGGCTGCATCCATGATCGCGTTGACCACGTACCCGTCATAGAAAGTCTCAACGGGCTCGCGGCTGTTTTCCAGTGCACCCAGTACATCGTCGAACATGTCGACATAACCCAGCGCCGACGTTTCATCACCGACGGGAAACAGCCAGCCGGTTGCGGATTCAGCCTTTTCCGCTACATATTCCTTTTCTCCACCGGCGGTGAACATTTCCATCCCGGTGCGCAGCCAGTGATTCAGCCAGATGGTGCCTTCGCTGCCCGCGACTTCGTCTCGCAAATCCATACCTCCGCGAAACACCCAGCTGACTTCAAACTGGCCGATGGCACCGTTTTCATAACGCACCAGGCCGATGGCGTGATCTTCCGGTTCGATGGGGTGCACTTGTGTGTCGGCCCAGCAGACGACTTCGACCGGACGGATGTCCTTGCCAATGAAACTGCGTGCGATCTCGATGCAATGACAGCCCATATCAACCAGTGCACCGCCACCTGACAGTTCCGGGTTCCAGAACCAGTCGCTGTGCGGACCGGGATGAGTTTCCCGCGAACGAACCCACAACACATCGCCGATAGCCCCGCCCCGCACGGATTTGAGAGCCTTGAGAGTCTTGGGCATGTACACAAGGTCTTCCAGGTAAGCGGCAAACACACCGGCCGCTTCCACAGCGTTGAGCATCTCCAGAGCCTCTGCAGCATTGCGGCCCAGTGGTTTGGTGCACATCACCGGCTTGCCAGCCGCCGCGGCAGCCAGGACCGCTTCCTTGTGCAAGTGGTTGGGCAGGCCGACGATCACCACGTCAACTTCGTCATGTTCGATTGCTTCCCGCATGCTGGTGGTGGCATGCGGCACGTTCCATTGCCTGGCAAATTTTTCCGCCGACTCGCGCGTTCGCGAATAGACGACCGTCACCTTGTCCCGACCCCGCTTGTCATGCAGGGCCATCGTGTAGAACATGCCGATGAATCCGGCCCCCAGCAATCCGATCCGCATGGTGTCTCCCCAATAATCCTTGTCTTTGTCCTTGTCCCTGTCCGGACTTTTCTCGTTATGGGCGGGTCTCCTGACCCGGCTATCTGGCAGACAATGACAAGGACAACCATTAACCCTGACCATTGTCTTTCAGCATTTGGCCCACTTGTTCATCATCCCAAATCTCCAGCGGATGATAACCCGGATGCTTGCCGTCGAAGTACGGGTCGTTGTGCCGCGTGTTGTAGCAGCAAATTAGTGACCAGCGTGGATGCTCGCTGGTATTGGCATCGGACCGGTGCAGCGTATTGCTGTGAAAGAACACGGCGTCTCCTGGTTCGAGTTCGCAGTACACCAGTTCCATGCGCTGCAGCGCCGCGGCCACCCGCTGCACATCAGCGCCTGTTTGGTCACCGCTTCGGGCATGTTCAATGCGGCCCATTTTGTGAGAGCCGCGGAGCACCTGCAAACAGCCGTTCTCCCGTGTCGCCCGATCGACCGCGATCAGACAACTGGCCATATCCGGATACAGGCATCCGTTGTTGTACCAGTAGCCGTAATCCTGGTGCCATTCCCAGGCACCACCGACCCGTGGCTCCTTGAGCATCATCTTGTGGTGGTAGTGATAGACTTCATCGCCGAGCAGCGCCTGCATGTTGCCGGCCACTCGCTGGCTGCGCACGATGGCGGCGTACGGCGAGTCGTCCAGCACATTACGCACCGCCAGTTTGCTCTCACCGCCCGAAGCATCCTTTTTGGCGTAGGCTTCCTGAAGAATTGCCTGATCCGATTTCGCCATCGCCAGCAGGCCCGCCGTTTCCTCCGCGTCAAACAATGAGCGGACGATCAGAAAGCCGTCTGCCGTGAAACTCGCCTTGTCGCCGTCATCTACACGGAAAACCATTTGTTAATCCTGCGTTTGCATTAGAGGACATTTTAAAACCGGGTTTTGAAAGGGCTTCTAGTTTCCCGGTCCGCCGAGAAAAATCCGGTTCCCGGCTCCGGAATTGGCAACGGCGATATCCAGGGATCCATCACCATTCACATCTCCAACCGCCAGCCCGTACGTTGCCGCGAATTTATTGCCAAAGCGCACTTCCACAAATTCAGTCCCTTCCCCTTGATTTAAGAACACGGAGTTCTGTTGGCCGGCGTTGCCCTCTACCAGGTCGATGTCGCCGTCGTTGTCCA
>CAMYKF010000265.1 GCA_947258905.1 uncultured Pirellulaceae bacterium
TCGATCCGTTGGGACCTGCACGATCTGCATCGCCTGGAGTGGTTTGATCACAACGATGAAAGCCGCTTACGAGGCTGGCGGTCGATCCACGTCACCGACCACGACGGCGAGCAACCATACATGGACAAATGGTGGGTCCCCGGTTTGCAGATCGGTTATGAACACAGTTTTGTGCATCAGGTCGCCGACTTCCTGACCGGTCTGGCCGAAGGCCAGCCCGTTGGGCCGGCCTTTCGTGATGCGCTGGAAACCCAGAAGGTCTGTGATGCAGTGTTGAAAAGTGCCCGGTCACACTCCTGGATGGACGTCTGATTTGTTTCGTGCCATGTGCGGAAGGACAAGGCTTCAGTCTGTGATGCGTCACCGGCACATATGCCAACAAGCCCATGAACTGTTTCGCGCACGGTTGGCGATTTCTGAACGACGATCCGTACTTCGTCGTGGGCACGGCGCTGCCGGACTGGCTGACGCTGATCGACCGCAAGGTCAGGGTGCGGCGAAAAAATGCCGACTCATATTTGCAACAGGCGGCCGGTCCGGGGCAGCAGCTGGCACAGGGCATTGTGCGTCATCATCACGACGACGACTGGTTTCACAATCAACGCGAGTTCGTGGAAATGAACCTGCATTTCAGCCTCGAATTGCGCGACCTGCTGGGGGCGGACGCCGGCTTTCGCCCCCATCTGGTCGGACACATCGTGATTGAAATGCTGCTGGACGGATATTTGACCGAGCAGGATCGACTGCAACTGGATCGCTACTACGAAAAGGTCGCACACGTGGATGCGGCCCTGGTGCAGCAGTTGGTCAATCAGATCGCCGTACAATCCACACGCCGAATCGCTGATTTTGTCCCGCGGTTCATTGAGGAAGGCTACCTTTACGATTATGTTGATGACCGACGCGTACAATATCGAATGAACCGTGTCCTGAATCGGGTTGGACTGGCCGAGTTGCCCGATAGATTTCTGAGATGGTTGCCCTCCGCCAGAAAGCGTGTTTATGATCAGGCACAGTCCATGCTGACTGAACCAGCCATCAGCGATGTCGATATCTGACAATTGAGGTAAGCAAAATGAAATTTGGCATGAACCTGCTGCTGTGGTCAGCGGAACTCAGCGACGAATTGATGCCCATGTGTGATTCACTAAAGAAGATGGGCTATGACGGCATCGAAATCCCCTTGTTCAATCTGGATCTCGACTATGCGGCTTTGGGCCGGCAACTGGATGATCTGGGTCTCGAGCGAACCGCCGTCACCGTGCGGACCGCCGAGGACAACCCGATCAGCCCGGATCAGTCCGTGAGGCAAAAGGGAATTGATGCCAGCAAACAGGCGATTGATTGTTGTGCAGCTGTGGGGGCGACACATCTGGTGGGTCCCTATCATTCGGCACTCGGCGAATTCTCTGGAGCAGGACCTAGCGAAGAGGAATGGGCCTGGGGAGTGGAAAGCATGCGACCGGTCGCCGAGCACGCACAATCGGCGGGTGTCATGCTGGGCATTGAAAGCCTCAATCGATTTGAGACCTACTTGCTAAACACAATCGCCGACGCCGTGCGATTCGCCCGCGATGTTGACAATCCGCATTGCCGGATCTTGTACGATTCCTTCCACGCCAATATTGAAGAGAAAAACATCGCCAACGCCATCCGTACCGGGGGCGATATGATCTGTCATGTGCACATCTCCGAGAATGACCGCAGCACACCTGGCAGCGGCAACGTGAACTGGAAAGAGACCTTTGCAGCGCTACGCGAAATAAATTACGACGGCTGGATGATGGTCGAGGCGTTTGGGCTGGCGTTGCCGGAACTGGCAGCCGCCACCAAAATCTGGCGTCGCATGTATGACACTGAGCAAAAGCTGGCGTGGGACGCTCTGGAATTTATGAAGGAAAACGTGGCCGCCTGGGCGTGAGTGGATGAATCAATTCGTATGATGGCCTGCCAGGGCCGTCGTGCGATTCAGCAGTCCGAATTCGACGGTCTGGAAGGCCATCGTAAGGCGCATTGAACCTAATTCAATTCGCTGTCTTGATCGTTGGAGGCCATGCCGGTCTCAAATCCTTCGCCGCCTCCGGCAATTTGTTCCTCGGTCACTGCTTCGGCTTCCGCCGCCGCTTCGGCGTCCATCGCCTCGACCGCGTCCTGTTTTTCCACCGAAACGACCTTGCCCTGATAGCTCAGCATTTCCTCGATCCGTGACAACTTGCCGCGAAAGAACGGGAACAGCGGAGTGCGGTACAAGCCGACCACGCGTTTCATTTCAAAGATCGGCTTGTTCATTCGCGTCTTCAGCTTCAGTGACCCGACTCCGGCGATAAACAATTCCAGATAATCGAGGGGTTCGTTCTCGGTCTTCAAGCCAATCAATTCAAATCGCTCGCCCTTGCCACCAATGCGATTGATGGTCAGGCCCGATTCGTCAATGCGTACCCGCATATGGGTGCGGCTCCACACATAGTTGCCCAGCCAGATCACAAAAAACACGATCGCCAGAGCAAAGAATGCACCGGCGTTGACTTCCGGCTCCAGCTTGCCAAGCATGCTGCCCAGCCAGCTAAATGGTCTGATGAAACCGGTGATCTCGAGGACCACGGGGATACCGACAAATGTGCCCAGCAAGCCAAACATCAAAAAGAACTTGGACTTGGGCATGTTGAATCGAAACGCGATATACCAGACCACCATCACCGATAGGCCGATCCAAAACAGCATATGGCTGTTGGGCGCCCACTCCATGTCAAATTCCCTGGGCAGCGAAAGCAACGCGAGGATGGTAAACAGAACAGCCGGATAGCCTGCCAGAATGCCGGGCAAGTGATCGTAAAGTAAAACCGGCTTCAAACCGCGAACCTGAGTGCCTGCTGTGTCAGTAGCCATTGATTCTCCCGATAGTTAACTAACGATGACTCCGCAAACGGCGCGGAATCACCTTGGCCAACCTTGATTTCTGTTTCGCTTTAAACCGGTGAATATTGCCTCAAATCCCGATCGTTTTGGCAATTCCGGCCATGATGTTAACGATTATTTGCGGGCTCGTAAACTATTGGCAGCCAGCCCGCATGTTGTTGCGGGGCTCCAGGGCATCAAAAAAAGGTGCGACCCGCCAGAGGCCGCACCTGCAGTTCATGCCGTACCCATCGAAGGCTATGGCTTGGAGGCTTTGCCCTGGAACAGCCACACAAACCCGTGCATTTTGGTCTTCGGCGACAGTTCCCTGTACTCGTCAATTAACTCGTCGCGACGCTCTTCCAGTTCCGCCAGCTGAGCGTTCACTTCCTTCAGCTTTTGTTTGGCGTCGTCGGTATCCAGCGTGGCCAGTTCTTCCTTTTCTTCGGTTAGCCTTATTGATTGGCCTCCAAGTTTTCCCAATTCGGCCGACACCTCCTCCAGCCTTTGCTGTTCTTCATCGGACTTTTCCTTCTCGACGGTCAGCATGTTGAAATCTCCGACCAGGATGTCGAGATGCCCGTCGTTGTCATAGTCTCCGGCGGCAACTTGCGAACGCTCACCAGCGGCAGTTCCACCAGCACTCTTTCTCCCTGCTTCAATCAGTGTTTCCATCGGTGCAAATTTTGGATCCCCTTTGCTGCCGATGTTGCGTGACCACATGACGGCTCCTTCACTGGTCCCGGAGATGATGTCGAAGTTGCCGTCCTGGTCCCAATCGAAAGCAATCGGCATGGCATGACCGCCCGTGGTGAGCGGCTCGCCATCTTCATTTTCCGCAGTGAAGCCGACCAGTTGAGTGCTCTCGGCGGCAAATTTGGGGTCCGTGGGCGAACCTGTATTCTCCCGCAGAAAGAAAAAACCCTCATTGCTGCCCAGCAACAAATCGAAATCGCCATCGTCATCGAAATCGACGGCGTGACCGCAAATGCCCAGGTATTCCTTGAATTGGGACTCTTCGACACCCGTCCATTTTGACTCGTCATCGTCCCAGTACTGACCCAGGCGAAGAATATTGCCGTCACAATCAAGGATTTTTTCCGGTGCGGCAAACGTGGCGTCGCCCAGTCCCTTGATCAAATACAACCCGCCTTCAAAACAACCGGTGATGAGGTCGTTGTTGCCATCCGCGTCCAGGTCCACATACTGTGGACTGAGGCCGATGCATCACCAATTGTGGATTTTGATCTCTTCATCCTCGGCTTCCAGCATTTTTCCGGCAGCATATTCAGGTGCCTCGCGGCTGCCGATGTTTTCAAAATACTCAATCGTGCCGCGGAAATTGCCGACCAGCAAATCCATCTTGCCGTC